>CBJKNR010000086.1:0-10555 GCA_966417555.1 uncultured Sphingopyxis sp. | reverse complement strand
TCGAGATCACCGGCGGCCTTCGATGGGCGCGCAACGAGCAGACTTTCACCCAGATCAGTGAGGGCGCGATTGTCCCCAGCGCCAACGATCCGGGCGAGTCTGCCGAAAGCGTCTGGACCTTCTCGGTCAGCCCGCAATTCCACATCAATGAGGATGCGATGCTCTACGCCCGCGTCGCGACGGGCTATCGCCCTGGCGGCCCGAACGTCATCGTGCCCAACGTCCCGCCCAGCGTCGATGCCGACCGCATGACCAATTACGAGGTCGGGCTGAAGGCCGATTTCGCCGATCGCATGGTCACCGTCGACGCCGCCTTCTTCTGGATGGACTGGACCGACATCCAGGTCACGCGCGCCTTCGGCGGCGTCTCGGGCGGCGCCAACGGCGGCAAGGCGACGAGCAGGGGCTTCGAGGGCAGCCTCGCGCTGCGCCCCGCGCCCGGCGTGACGATCAGCGCCACCGGCAGCTACACCGATGCGACGCTCAGCGAAGATGTTCCCGACATCAGCGGCGTCGACGGTGACCGCCTGCCCGCGGTGCCCAAGTTCAGCGGCGCGCTGCGCGCCGACTATGAATTCGAGCTGGGCGGCGGCAACAAGGGCAGTTTCGGCGCGGGCGTCCGCCATGCGAGCAGCCGCCTGTCGCTGGTCGAGAGCGATCCGCTGGTCGCGCGCGCCAAGCCGTACACGTCGGTCGACCTCAACGTGTCGATCACCTTCAATGATCACTGGACCTTGCGTGCCTACGCGCGCAACCTGCTCGACAACAAGGGTGAGATGGCGCGCTCGACGCTCGCCGACGGGCTTAACCGGCCGAGCTTCCTCGCGATCTCGCCGCTGCAGCCGCGGACGATCGGCGTTGCGCTCGACATGGCTTTCTGAGCGAATTGGAGTTGGACAAGATGAACGCGCCCACCGGCAGGCTGGCCGAAAGCCTGACCCTGCCGCAACCCTATCTGCTGTTCCTCGGTGATACGACCGAGGCGGGCTATGCCAAGACCGCCTTTGGCCTCGCCGATTGGGCCGCCGACCGCTGCGTTGGCGAGTACGGGATCGGCGCCTGCTCGGTCAGTGCCGGGTTGCCGCGGCTACCGCCCGCCGAAGCGCGTGCCGCGGGCGCGCGGTCGCTGGTGATCGGCGTCGCGAACCAGGGAGGCGTTATCGGCGATACATGGGTCGCGGTGCTCGTCGAGGCGATGGAGGCGGGGCTCGACATCGTCAGCGGCCTTCACACGCGATTGACGAGCATCCCGACGCTCGTGGAGGCGGCGCGGCGCACCGGCCGGCGGCTGATCGACGTTCGCACGCCGCCGCCGTCGATCCCGATCGCCAACGGCCGCAAGCGGACCGGCAAGCGGCTGCTGACTGTCGGGACCGACTGCGCGCTGGGCAAGAAATATACCGCGCTCGCGCTGCACCGCGCCTTCGTGGCGCGCGGGATCGACGCCGATTTTCGTGCGACCGGCCAGACGGGGATCATGATCGCGGGCGGCGGCATGCCGATGGACGCGGTGATTTCCGATTTCGAGGCGGGCGCCGCCGAGATGCTGAGCCCCGATGCGCCCGATAATCACTGGGATCTGATCGAGGGGCAGGGGTCGATCTTCAACCCCGCCTATGCTGCGGTATCGCTCGGCCTGCTCCACGGCAGCCAGCCCGACGTCTTCGTCGTCTGCCACGATCCGGCGCGCAAGGTGATCCTCGGCATGGAGAATTTCGCGCTGCCGAGCGTCGAGGAGGTCATTGACCTGACGATCCGCCTCGGCAGCCGGACCAATCCCGCGATCCGCTGCGGCGGCGTCAGCTTCAACACGTCGGGCTTCGACGCCGAAGCGGCTGAGGCGCTGATGGCTGCCGAATGCGAGCGGCTGGGCCTGCCAGTCGCTGACCCGATCCGCGGCGGTGCGGGGTTCGAGGCGCTTGTCGAAAATATTCTCGCGTGAGTGTGGGCGAGACGGGTGGCAGGGTGAGCAGGAACCCGAGCTGGTTCCAGCGCTTCCTGCTGCCCGGTTTCGCATTGAAGGCCGTGATCATCGGCGGCGGCTATGCGACGGGACGCGAACTGGCCGAATATTTCGTGCCGTCGGGGCCATGGGGCGGGCTGTCGGCGATGCTGCTCGCGACGCTGATCTGGAGTGTGGTCGCGGCGCTGACCTTCGCGCTCGCGCGCAAGCTCGGTGCATATGATTATCGCGCCTTTTTCAAGGGGCTTCTCGGCCCCGGCTGGGTCGCGTTCGAGGTCGCCTATCTCATTTTCGTCGTGCTGATCCTCGCGGTGTTCGGCGCCGCGGCGGGCGCGATCGGCGCGGCGACCTTCGGCTGGCCCGAGCTGGCGGGCACTGTGCTGCTCGCGGTGTCGATCGTCGCGGTGACCGCGTGGGGCACGGGCGTCGTCGAACAGATGTTCAAATATGTCTCGATACTGCTCTACACCGTCTACGGCCTGTTCCTGGTCCTTGCGCTCGCCAGCTTCGGCGAACTGATCGGGCAGGGGTTCGCCAATGCTCCGCCGCCGTCGGCGGGCTGGATGGCGGGCGGACTGACCTATGCGACCTATAATATTGTCGGCGCAGTGGTGATCCTGCCGGTGCTGCGGCATCTGACGAGTCAGCGCGACGCGGTCGTCGCGGGGCTGATCGCGGGGCCGCTGTCGATGCTGCCGGCAATCCTCTTCTTCGTCGCAATGATGGCCTTCTACCCCGCAATCGGCGCCGAGACGCTGCCGTCGGATTTCCTGCTGCGCCAGATGACGGTGCCGGGTTTCCACATCCTCTTTCAGATGATGATCTTCGCCGCGCTGCTCGAAAGCGGCGCGGGCGCGGTGCACGCGATCAACGAGCGCATATCGGGCGCGGTCGAAGGTCGCGGGCGGCCGCCGCTGACGACCGGTGCGCGCGCGATCACCGGCGCGTTGATCCTGACGGGATGCATGTTCGTCGCGGGCGAGGTCGGCCTCGTCGACCTGATCGCCAGCGGATACCGCTTCCTCGCGTGGCTGTTCCTCGCCGTCTTCGTCCTGCCGCTCGTCACTATCGGAACCTGGCGCCTGCTGCGCCCGTCGACCGCTCCCCATATGGAGGCCCTGCCATGAAACGCCTGCTTGCCCTTTCGTTGATGCTTTCGGCCGCCGTGCCCGCGTGGGCCGAGCCGCCCGCCGACATCGGCGAGAGCGTCGAGGCGCTGCGGAAAAAGGTCGGCGCCGCGGGCGTGTCGATCGCGATCGTCGAGGATGGCAGGACGACGCTTTCGCGCGGCTGGGGCGTGCGCAAACTCGGCGAGCGCGCGCCGGTCGACGCGCAGACGATCTTCCAGACCGGCTCGACCGGCAAGGCGATGACCGCCGCCGCGCTCGCGGTGCTCGTCGACGAGGGCAGGATCGCGTGGGACGACCCCGTGATCAAGCATGTGCCGTGGTTCCGCATGTACGACGCCTGGGTCACGCGCGAGATCACGATCCGCGACCTGCTCGTCCACCGCAGCGGGCTCGGGCTGGGGCAGGGCGACCTGATGTTCGTGCCGCGCACCCATTTGACCCGCAAACAGACCGTCGAGCGAGTTGCATATCTCAAGCCGCAGACGAGCTTCCGCTCGGCCTATGCCTATGACAATATCCTCTATGCTGTCGCCGGGCAGCTGATCGAAGAGGTTACCGGTCAGACGTGGGAGGATTTCATCCGCGCTCGCGTGCTGCGCGCCGGCGGGATGAAGAATGCGACGAGCGACAGCGAAGACCGCTTCCGCATTCCGAACCGGTCGTGGCCGCACGCGCGGCTGTCCGGCGCGCTGCGCGGTCTCGGCCCGCAGCAGGCGCTCGACGAGCGCGACGAACTCGGCCGCAACGGCGCGCCGGCAGGCGGCCTTGCATTGAGCGCCGACGATATGGCGGCCTGGCTCAAGATTCAGCTCGCGCACGGCGCGCTCCCCGACGGCAAGCGCCTGTTCAGCGAAAAACAAGCCGCCGAAATGTGGGCGCCGGTGACACCGATGCCGATCACCCCCCTCCCCGAAGCGCTCAAACCCGCACAGCCGACGCAGCAGGCCTATGCGCTCGGCTGGCAGGTGCAGGATTATCGCGGCCATCGCATCATCCAGCACGGCGGCGGCGTCTTCGGATCGATCACGCGCGTCGTGATGATCCCCGACAAGAATGTCGGCTTCGCGATCATGATGAACAGCGAGGACAGCGGAATGCTGCTGGGCCTCACTTACGACCTGCTTGACCATTATCTGGACCAGCCCGACTATGGCTGGATCGCGAAATGGGAGGATTGGTACCAGTCGCGGCTTGCGGGCGGGGTCGAATTCCTGAAACAGGCGAAGGCGTCGCCGGCGAAGTCGGGTCCGTCGCTCGCGCTCGCGGGTTATGCCGGGCGCTACCGCGATCCCTGGTACGGCGACATCGTCATCGGATCGGGCGCGAAGGGGCTGACGATCGATTTCACCTCGACGCCGCGGATGGCAGGGCGGCTCGAACATTGGCAATATGACAGCTTCATCACCAAATTCGACGATCCGGCGATCGAGCCCGCCTATGTCACCTTCGCGCTCGACGCCGACGGCAAGGTGACGGGCGTGAGGATGAAGGCGGTGAGCCAGATCGCCGACTTCAGCTGGGATTATCACGATCTCGACCTGAAGCCCGTGGAGGATGGGAAGTGAAGCGTTTCGCTATCCTGCTTGCCGCAACCGCGCTCACCGCCTGTTCGCCGGGCGGCGACAAGCCGAAGGCGCCCGAGGCGCCGCTGCACAGCCGGATGCTGGTGCTCGACACGCATCTCGATACGCCGCTGCATTTCGAGCGCGCGGGGTGGAGCTTCGCCGACCGCCATGGGCAGGCCGACGACATGGCGCAGCTCGACATCCCGCGGATGAAGGACGGCAATCTCGATGGCGGCTTTTTCGCCATCTATACCGAGCAGGGGCCGCTGACGCCGAAGGGCTATGCCGATGCGCTCGCCTTTGCGCGGGGGCGTTCCGATCTCATCGACAAGACTGTCGCCGCCAATTCGGCCACGATTGCGCCCGCGTTGACCGCGGCGGACGCGGTGCGGCTGAACAGGGAAGGCAAACTCATCGCCTTCAAGTCGATGGAGAACAGCTATCCACTCGGCGAGGATCTGTCGCTGCTGCAGGAATTTTACAACAAGGGGCTGCGGCTCGCGGGACCCGTGCATTCGAAGGATAACCAGTTCGCCGACAGCGCGACGGGCGAAGGGCGCTGGAAGGGGCTGAGCCCGCTCGGCAAGCAATGGGTGGCGGAGATGAACCGTCTCGGTATCGTCATCGATGCAAGCCATTCGTCCGACGCCGCCTTCGACCAGATCCTCGCGCTGTCGAAATATCCGATCCTGCTCTCGCACTCGAGCCTGCGCTCGGCATACGACCATCCGCGCAATCTCGACGAAGGGCGGCTGAAGGCGCTCGCGGCGAAGGGCGGCGCAATGTGCATCTCGACGATCTTCCTGTCGGAGATGAACATGTCGCCCGCGCGCGCCGCGCTGTTCGGCAAATATGAGCGGATCGGATCGCTGTCGCCCGCCGAACAGGCCGATCTCAACCGCCAGTGGCGCGAACTCGACAAGGCCGAAAAATTGTGGGCGGCCGATTTCGATGCCTATATGAAGATGGTGCTGCGCGCGATCGAGGTTGGCGGCGTTGACCATATCTGCTTCGGCGCCGACTGGGACGGCGGCGGCGGCCTGCCCGGCATCGAGGATATTTCGGCGCTGCCGAAGGTCACCGAGCGGCTGAAGGCCGCGGGCTATTCGGACGCCGACATCGAGAAGATGTGGAGCGGCAACATCCTGCGCGTGCTGGCGGCGCAGGGGAAACCGGCGGCAAGCTAGGCGCGGAAGCTTTTGGGGTCGATCCCGAGCTTCGCCATCTTGTCGTAGAGCGTCTTTCGGGGCACTCCCAGCCGCGCCATCGTTTCGGCGATATTGCCGCGCGCCTGCGCCAGCGTGTCCTCGATGATCGTCGCCTCGAACCGGCGCACGCGCTCGGCGAGCGGTGCGTCGGCGGGCATCGCCGACAGGCCGGGGTCCGAGGGCAGGTCGAGCACGACGCTATAGGCGAAATTCTTGAGCTCGCGGACATTGCCCGGCCAATCATGTTCGACGAGGTGGCGGCGGATGCCGTCGTCGATCCGGAACCCGGCGATACCCATCTTCGCCGCGGCTTCGTCGAGGAAGAAGGCAAAGGTTTGCGGAATGTCCGATCGCCGCTCGCGCAGTGGCGGGATGCGCAGCTTCACGACGTGCAGCCGGTAATAGAGATCCTCGCGAAACGCGCTGCTTCGCACGGCGTCCATCAGGTCGGTCTTGGTCGCGGCGACGACGCGCAGGTCGACGGGTTCGGGCGCGCTGGCGCCCAGCGGCTGCACCTCGCGTTCCTCGATCACGCGCAGAAGCTTCGCCTGCACCGCGGGGTGCATCGTATCGATCTCGTCGAGGAAGAGCGTGCCGCGATGCGCGCTTCGTACCCGGCCCGTCTGGCCCAGCTTGCCCGTCGTCCGGTCGATCAGGTCGCTGCCGAACAGTTCGGCCTCGGCCAGCTCCTGCGGTAGCGCGGCGCAATTGACTGCGACGAGCGATGCGGCGCTGCGCCGGCTCTGGCGATGGAGCATATGCGCGACGAGTTCCTTGCCGGTTCCGGTCTCACCCTCGATCAGCACGTCGATGTCGGCCTGCGCGAGCTGCGCGATCGTATCGCGGAGCCGGACCATCGCGGGGCTTTCGCCGATCAGCGGGCTGTCGATCGCGGCCGCCGCCGCACTCAGCCGCCGGTTGTCGAGGATCAGCGCGCGGTGCGCGAGCGCGCGGCGCGCAATGCCGACGAGATGGTCGGCCGCGAAGGGCTTGGCGAGGAAATCGAAGGCGCCGTCGTGGAGCGCGCGCACTGCCATCGCGACGTCGGCGTGGCCGGTGATCAGGATGACGGGGATATCAGGATCGATCGTATGGATCGCCGCGCGCAGCTCGAGCCCGTCCATTCCCGGCATCCGGATGTCGGTGACGACGATTCCCGGGAAATCCCTGTCGATACGCGGCAAAACGCTCTGCGCGTCGGGAAAGGCCTCGACGGCGAGCCCCGCGAGGTCGAGCGTCTGGGCGTTCGCCTCGCGCAGCGCCGCGTCGTCATCGACGAAAAAGATTGTCTGCTCATCGGTGAAGAAGCTCATGCCGGCCTCAGCGTCAGGCGGAACCCTGCGCCGCCGAGCGGTGAGGGGATGAGCGTCAGCGTGCCGCCGAATTCGGTCATGATATCGCTGGCGATGGCGAGCCCCAGCCCGAGCCCGTCGGGGCGGCCCGTGACGAACGGTGTGAACAGTTGTGGCAGCAGCGCGGCCGGAACGCCGGGGCCATTGTCGCAGGTGTCGATATGGACGGGGCCGGTACCGTGCGCGTGGAGCGAAATGCGCGGATCCTTCATATCATGGACCGCCTCGGCAGCGTTCTGCAGCAGGTTGACGAGCACCTGCTCGAGCCGGACGCGGTCGGCATGGACGCGCTGTGCAGGGTTCTCGACCGCAATATCGAGCGCGATCCCCTGTGCGCGAAGCCGGTCGCCGACCAGAAGCAGGGTGCCGTCGATTGCCGATTGTACCGCGACGGGGCCGAGCGGGGTCGGCTTGCGGCGCGCGAAATTGCGCAGTTCGTTGGTGATCGCGCCGACGCGCGCGGTCAGCTCGACGATCGTGCCCAGGTTACCGCGCGCCTTGTCGGGCTCTGCACGCTCAAGATAGCGCAGGCTGTTCTCGGCAAAGGTGCGGATCGCGGCGATCGGCTGGTTGATCTCGTGCGCCACGCCCGCAGTAATCTGCCCGATCGAGCCGAGCCGGCTCGCCTGCGCGAGTTCCTCACGCGCGGCGCGGTAACGCCTGTCGGTTTCCGTCTGCCGTTCGGAGGCGAGCCGCAGTTCGTCGTTCGCGGTGCGCAGATCGCGCGTACGCGCGGCGACCTCGCGTTCGAGTGCATCGTGTGCAGCCTGCCGCAGAGTTTGCCGTTCGACGACGCGGAGGAGCGTGATGATCGCCGCGCCGACGAGGATCAGCAGGATCAGGAAGGCAACGCGCGCCGTCGCGTTGGCGCTGGCGCGCGCGGGCTCGGCCGGCTGGAGCAGGCGGAGCGTGCCGCCGGGGAAGGAGACGCGCTCATCGGCCCTGCGAAACAGATCGGTGCCAACGCGAATCGCATTGCCGTCGCGGCTGACCGGCAATGGATCGAGCCGCGCATCGCCATAGCTGCGCGTCGCGCGCAGCCGCTGCTGTTCCTCGGCCGCGATCGGAGCGAAGGAGCGGAAGCGCCAGCGCGGCTCGCTGCTCATCACGACGATCCCCGCAGCGTCGATGACAAGCGTTGCCGCAGCCGAGTCCGCCCACCGCGCTTCCAGCTTGTCGAACTCGACCTTGAGCACGATCACGCCGAGCTGGCGTCCGCCGACATCGACGCGGCGCGCGAGATAGAGGCCGGGGCGACCACTGACGGTGCCCAGCGCGAACAGCTCGGCTTCGCCTTTGCGCATCGCGCCTTGGAAATAGGGCCGGAACCTGTAGTTCTCACCGACAAAGCTCGTCGGGTCGCGCCAGTTGCTCGCGGCGATCGTCGTGCCGTCGGCGTCGATCACATAAATCACCGTGGCGTCGGTGCGCGCCGCGAGTTGTTCAAGTTCGCGATCGAGCCGGCGCGACGCGGCGTCGCTTTTGTCGGCCAGCGCTGCGCGGACGTCGGGAAATTCGGTGAGCACGCGCGGCAACAGGCGGAATTTCTGCAGCTCGCTTTCGAGCAGGCTCGCATGCGCGCGTGCATTCTGCCGCGCCTCGACATCGGTCTGCGCGGCGGCCCGTCCCGCCGCCCATTGCGTCAGTCCCAGCCCGGCGATGAGCAGGAGCGCCAGGCCGGCCGCAACGGCGATGATCAGGCGCCTGCGGTTGGCGTGGGGACCGATCGGGGACGAATCGCCTTTGGGCAGCATGTGCGGATTATTGCACAAATATTTCGGATCGTATGCGGAGTTTTGCACAAATCGCATCGGCTCGTCGCTTCGCTGGCGACAAAAAAATATATTTTTCAATTATATAGGAAAATTTCTCGCAGCCTTTGACCCTGGATCCGTGTCCTTTCTAAAATCGCGCAAAGGCGCCGAACGGCCCGAAGGCGTCGATGGGCGCAAATATGGGGAGAGGCTGGTGGCAGCCACGATCGACATGAATGCGGCGCACGTGCCGGCCAAGACCGGGCCATGGTGGTCGCATCTCTATGTGCAAGTGCTCGCGGCGATCGCCGGCGGCGTGCTGCTCGGCCATTTCTGGCCCGAGATCGGCGTCCAGCTCCAGCCGCTGGGCAAGGGTTTCATCGACCTCGTCAAGATGATCATCGCGCCGGTGATCTTCCTCACCGTCTCGACCGGCATCGCATCGGTCGGCAGCGGCAAGACGCTCGGGCGGCTGACGGCGAAAACCTTCGCCTATTTTCTCTTCTTCTCGACCCTCGCTTTGATCATCGGGCTGATCGTCGCCAATGTGGTTCAACCCGGCGCGGGGATGAATATCGACCCGCGGACGCTCGATCCGAACGCGGTCGCGAAGATCGCCGAATATGACGCCAAGGCCCACGACACGTCGCTTGTCGGTTTTCTGCTCGCGATCATTCCGACGACCTTCGTCTCGGCGCTCACGTCGGGGTCGATCCTGCAGGCGCTGTTCGCGGCGATCCTGTTCGGCATCGCGCTGTCGCATACGGGTGCCGCGGGCGCGCAGGTGCTCGGCATGCTCGAAAAGCTGTCGACCGTCTTCTTTCATCTCGTCGGCATGCTGATGCGCTTTGCGCCGATCGGCGCGTTCGGTGCGATGGCGTTCACCATCGGTGAATATGGTGTCGAATCGCTGGTCAATCTCGGCGCGCTGATCGCGACCTTTTACCTGACCTCGCTGCTCTTCGTGGTCGTCGTCCTTGGCACTGTCGCGCGACTCTGCGGCTTTTCGATCTTCCGCCTGATCGCCTATCTCAAGGCCGAACTGCTGCTCGTCCTCGGCACCTCGTCGTCCGAAGCCGCGCTGCCGAGCCTGATGGAAAAGCTGGAAAGGGCGGGCTGCGCCAAGTCGGTCGTCGGCATGGTCGTGCCGACGGGCTACAGCTTCAACCTCGACGGCACGAATATTTACATGACGCTTGCGGCACTGTTCGTCGCGCAGGCGACGGGGGTCGACCTCAGTCTCGGCGACCAGATCGCGCTGTTGCTCGTCGCGATGGTGAGCTCGAAGGGGGCGGCGGGCGTCACCGGCGCGGGCTTCATCACGCTCGCGGCGACGCTGACCGCGGTGCCGACCGTGCCGGTCGCGGGGCTCGCGCTGATCCTCGGCATCGACCGCTTCATGAGCGAGTGCCGGGCGCTCACCAATTTTATCGGCAATGCGCTCGCCGCGATCGTCGTCGCGATGTGGGAAAAGGCGCTCGACCGCGACGCGCTCGACCGCGCGCTGAGGGGCGAGCCCGCACCGCTCGCCGCGACGCCGATCGAAACCGACACTGACGGAGCCCCGTAAAGGGGCGGCAAAG
>CBJKNR010000085.1:0-10609 GCA_966417555.1 uncultured Sphingopyxis sp. | reverse complement strand
GCTTCTGGCTGCGCGCCGCGGCGCTCGCCGGCGGCGGCGCACTGCTCTGCGTCGCGCCCGCCGCATATGCACAGGCGGCCGACGGCCTCAACCGCGCGGTGAGCGAGATCGGCGGCGACGGCCGACCCTTGAGCCTGTCGCTCCAGATCCTCGTCCTGATGAGCCTGCTGACGGTGCTGCCGTCGCTGCTCCTCATGATGACCAGCTTCACGCGCATCATCATCGTGCTGTCGATCCTGCGCCACGCGCTCGGGCTCCAGCAGACGCCGCCGAACCAGGTCCTCGTCGGTTTGAGCCTGTTCCTCTCGCTGTTCGTGATGCAGCCGGTGATCAGCGAGGTGAACCGCGTCGCGATCACCCCCTATGGCCAGGAACAGATCGACATCGGCGAGGCGGTGTCGCGCTCGGGCGATGCGCTCCACGGCTTCATGATGAAGCAGACGCGCAAGACTGACCTGATGATGTTCGCCAAGATTGCCAAGGCGCCGACCTATGCGAGCCCGAAGGACGTGCCCTTCTCGATCCTGCTCCCCGCCTTCGTCACCAGCGAGCTCAAGACCGCGTTCCAGATCGGCTTCCTGATCTTCCTGCCCTTCCTCGTCATCGACCTGATCGTCGCCTCGGCGCTGATGTCATTGGGTATGATGATGTTGTCGCCGACGATCATATCGATGCCCTTCAAGCTGCTGCTCTTCGTCCTCGTCGACGGCTGGGCGCTGACGATGGGATCGCTCGCCTCCTCCTTTGTAAGTTAGCAGGGGTCTACCGATATGGAGGCCGACTATTTCATCGGGGTCGCGCAGCAGTCGCTGTGGATTCTCGCGCTCGCCTCGGCGCCGCTACTGCTGCCCGTGCTCGTCATCGGCGTGCTGCTCGGGATGGTGCAGGCGGCGACGTCGATCAACGAACAGACTTTGACCTTCGTACCCAAGCTGATCGTCGCGGCGATCTGCCTCGCGATCTTCGGCGGCAGCATTCTCGTACTGCTCACCGACTTCACCCGCGAGCTGTTCGCGCAGATTCCGGCGCTCGTCCGCTAGGCAGCGATGAACCCCGCCGACATCCCGAATATCGAGGCGATGCTCCAGCTGTGGATGCTGGGGATGATCCGCCCCGGCGCCGCCTTCATCGCCGCGCCGGTGTTCGGCGCGGCGAACGTGCCGGTGCAGCTGCGGCTCGTGATCGCGCTCGCGGTCGGGGTGCCCGCGGTCGCGGCATCGGGCATGGCGCTGCCGCCCGAAGGCATCGTATCGGTCCCCGGCTTTTTCCTGATCATCGGCGAGGCGGTGATCGGGCTCGCGATCGGCTTCGTGCTCCAGATGGGGCTCGCCGCAGCGCTGCTCGCGGGCGAGGTGATCAGCAACGCGATGGGCCTCGGCTTCGCATCGATGGTCGATCCGCTGAGCGGCGCGTCGAGTTCCGCGATCGGCCAGTTCCTGTCGATGATGGCGACCGCGCTCTTCCTCGCTGCCGACGGCCATCTCGTGCTGATCGACATCGTCGTGGGCAGCTACACCGCGCTGCCCCCCGGTAACGCCTTCCCTTCATGGGACGCAATCGGCGGCGTGATCCGCTTCGGCAGCCTGATGTTCGCGGCGGGGCTCACCATCGCGATGCCGGTCGGCTTCGTGCTGATCCTCGTCCAGATCATCATGGGTGTGATCGGCCGCTCGGCGCCCGCGCTCAACCTGTTTGCCGTCGGCATCCCCGCAACGCTCCTCGCCGGGATCGTCCTGCTCGGCGTCGCGACGCCGGCGATGGCCGAGGCGATCGCGCGCATCCTGTCCGACGCGCTCGACGCCGCGCGCATGGTCGCCGGAATCTGAGCCGTGGCGGAGGGCAGCGACAAGGACCAGAAGACCGAACAGCCGACGGCGAAGAAGCGCGCCGATTCGGCGCGCGAGGGCGATGTGCTGATGTCGCGCGAACTGGCGACCGCGCTGATGATGCTCGCTGCCGCAGGCTGGATGGTCGCCGCGGGCGGCTGGTTCGTCCAGTCGGCGGGCGACCTCGTCCGCCGCGGACTGACGCTGACCGCCGCCGACGTCGCCGATTTCGCGCCCGCCGAGGCGCTGATGCGCAACGGGGTCGAGATCCTGCTGCCGCTCACGAGCCTGTTCGCGCTCGCGCTGGGCGCCGCCATCGCGGGTCCGGCGATGCTCGGCTCGATGGGCTGGCGCGGCAAGGCGCTGCACTTCAAGGGCAACCGGCTCAATCCGATGAGCGGGCTCAAGCGCATGTTCGGGATGCAGGGCGCGACCGAGCTCGGCAAGGCGCTCGCGAAAGTGTTGCTGCTCGGCACGATCGGTTACTGGCTGGTCGCCAGCAGCCTGCCCGCGATCATGACGATGGCGTCGACCGACCTGATGGCCGCGATCGGCCTCGCCGGAAAGGCGATCGGCCATGCGATGCTGACGCTCGCCGGCGGGCTCGTCGTCATCGCGCTGATCGACGTGCCGGTGCAATGGTTCCAGCGCAACAAAAGGCTGATGATGAGCAAGCAGGAGATCAGGGAGGAAATGCGCCAGTCCGAAGGCGCGCCTGAGCTCAAGCAGGCGCAGCGCCAGCGCGCGCACGAGATTTTGAGCGGGTCGGCGCGCAAGGCCGTGTCCGAGGCGACCGTCGTCCTCACAAACCCGACGCATTTCTCGGTCGCGCTGCGCTATCGCCCCGGTACCGACGCCGCGCCGGTCGTCGTCGCACGCGGCCGCGGCGACGTCGCGCTGTCGATCCGCGAGCTTGCGCGCACCGCCAATGTCCCGATGCTTGAATATCCGCAGCTGACCCGCGCCATCTATTTCACCGCGCGCGCCGGGCGCGTGATCCCTGAGGAATTGTTCGTCGCGGTCGCGACGGTCCTCGCTTTCGTCTTTCAATTGGAACGCGCGGTCGCCGACGGGCTCGCCCAGCCATCGGTCGACGTGCCGCCCTCGCACCGTTTCGACCCCGAAGGCCGCCGACAGGCTTAATCTTTTTCGCGCGCCGCCGTTAAGCAGTGCGAAGGATATTTGCCATGGTCAGCTCAATTGCAAACAGCCTGGGCTTCGGGTCCGGCCTCGACGTCAAACAGCTCGTCACCGACCTGTCGAATGCGTCGCGCGATCCCAAGATCCAGCGCATGGCCTCGCTCACCCAGGCGAACCAGACGCGGATCAGCGCGCTGGCACAGGCGCGATCCGACCTCGATGGTTTTGCCGATTCGCTGGGCCAGATGGTCGCCGACGGCACGCTCCGCAGCACGCCCACTGTCTCCGACGAAAGCATCCTTGGCGCCACCAGCCGCGCCGGCCTTTCCGCCGACAGTTTTGCCGCAACCGTCGTCGTGACCCAGCTCGCGCGCGCGCAGACCAGCTATTCCGCCGTCGTCGCCGACAAGACCGCCGCGATCGGCGCGGGCACGATGACGCTGACCGTCGGCGGCGCCCAGAAGACGATCACCATCGGCGCGGCGAACAACAACCTCGAGGGGCTCGCCAATGCGATCAACGCGAGCGGCGCCGGCGTCACCGCGTCGATCATCGCCGACGAGGGCGGCCACCGGCTGATCCTGAAGGGCCCGACGGGCGAGACAGGCGCCTTCACACTGACCGCCGATGCCGGCGCCGATCCGGGCCTCTCGGCCTTTACGACAAGTGGGGGCATGACGCAGGGCCAAAGCGCCGCCAATGCCGAATTCACGATCGACGGCGTCGCCTTCAGCCGCGCGACCAACATCATCGACGACGTCGTCCCCGGCATGTCGCTCACGCTCAAAAAGGCGGCCCCCGGCCAGCCGGTCGACATCGGCGCGAGCCGCCCGCTCGACATGATCAAGCAGACCGTCGGCGATTTCGTCGCGGTCTATAACCAGCTCAAGAAAAGCCTCGTCGCCGCATCGAGCATGTCGGGCCCGACCACCTCGCTCCGCGAACTCGAGCGCGAGCTGTCGGGGCTGCTTCACAAGGTGCTTTCGAGCCACGGCAGCATCAGCAAATTGTCCGACATCGGCATCACCTCGACCAAGGACGGTCTGCTGACGGTCGACAATGCCAGGCTCGACAAGATGCTCGCATCCGATGCCGGCGCGGTCGAGGCACTGTTCAACCCGCGCCGCGACGCCACCCATACCGAATTGAGCGACCCCGGCATCGCCTTCGCGCTCGACGCGATCCGCGACAAGGCGGTCGGCGTCAACGGCGCGATCGATCGCGCGTCGAAATCGCTCGATGCCAAAAAGGAGGCGCTCGCCGAGCAGCTCGAGAAGATCGAAGAGCGCGAGGACGCCTACAAGGCACGGCTCGAGAAGCAATATGGCTCGCTCGAAGCCAAGCTCGCGTCGTTCAAGGCGACGCAGACCTATCTCGAACAACAGATCAAGCTCTGGTCCAACCAGGGTAATGACTAAACTATAGAGCGTGGGGACCACCGCCGTGACCGCTACCGCCTCGACCGTCCGGGCGACCGGGCTTTATCGCCGATTGCAGCACGAAAGCCGCGCCGCGGCCGCCGACCCCGTCGAACTGGTCACCATGCTCTATGACGAGCTGGAAACCGCCGTCGGCGTGCTGGGGGCAATGATCAGGCAGGGACAGCGCGTTTCGGCCACCGAGCCCGCGCATCGCGCGCGCGCGATCCTGATCGGCCTCGACGCGGGGCTCGACCGTGACAAGGGCGGCGATGTCGCCACCGCGCTGTCGCGCGTCTATCGCAGCATGCGTCGCAAGCTCGACGACGCGGTTGCCGCGAACAGCGCCGAGGCGCTGGCGGAGCTTCTCGAGGGTATTTTGACGATCAGCTCGGCTTGGCGCCAGCTGCGCTAACCCGCAAACCGGTAATGGCAATCGACCCGCCCCTCGAAAGAGGCGCGGGCCAGTGCCGATTGTTCGAAAGAGCCCGCTGGTTACCCGGCCGCCCAGGTGGGGACGGGCGGCCGGGTGATGCGGGAGCGGACCAGAGCTCCCTTTTCAGCGGGTACTGAAACGCGTGTCGCGGGCCGGTCAGGCGGCCTGCTGGTGAACGCCATATTTGCGCATCTTCTCGATCAGCGTCGTGCGCTTCAGCGTCAGCAGGCGCGCGGCTTCCGAAATAATGCCGTCGGCGAGATCGAGCGCGACATGGATTTGTTCGAGCTCGATCGTCTCGATCTCGCGCTTCAAATCGATCGGGCGGCCCGGTGCCGGCGTCTTGGCCTGCGGCGCGGCCGAGGCGAAGGGCGCTGCGGCGAAGTCTTCTGCGCTGGCCTGCACCGCGGCGGGGCTGCCGGGAACAGCCAGCCGCGGTTGGGGCGCTGCGGTGGGGTTCAGAAGCATGGCAACATCGTCGGCGCCGAGCGTCTCGCCGCCATGGAGGACGCTGGCGCGTTCGACGAAATTGCGTAGCTCGCGGACATTGCCCGGCCAGCCGTGCTGCATCAGCAGCGCCATCGCGGCATCGTCGTAGCGGCACTTGGCCTCGGCGGGCATCTGGCGCTGGAAGTGACGGATCAGCGCCGGAATATCCTCGGCGCGGCTGGCGAGGCTGGGGACCTGGAGCACAACCACGCCGAGCCGGAAGAACAGGTCTTCGCGGAATTTGCCTTCGGCGATCGCGGCGCCGAGATCCTGGTGGGTCGCCGAAATGACGCGGACGTCGACGGCCTTCACGTCGCTGCTGCCGACGCGGACGATCGTCCGGTCTTCGAGCACGCGGAGCAGTTTGACCTGCATGTCGAAACGCATGTCGCCGATTTCGTCGAGAAAGAGCGTGCCGCCCTCGCTCGCTTCGAAATGGCCGATGCGGCGGGCATGGGCGCCGGTGAAGCTGCCCTTTTCATGCCCGAAGAGTTCGGATTCGATGAGTTCGCCGGGAATCGCGCCGCAGTTGATCGCGGAGAAGGCCTTCCCCGCCCGGGCGCCTTCGTCGTGGATCGCACGGGCGACGAGTTCCTTGCCCGAGCCCGAGGGGCCGCAGAGCATCACCGAGGCGTTCGAGCGCGCTACGCGGCGGATCATCTCGCGCAGCCGGCAAGCTGCCGCGCTCGTGCCGATGATCAGCGCTTCGAGCGCTGCATTATTGTTGTGCCCCAGTGTCATTTCAGTCTCCACCGCACCGCCCGCCCGGTGCCCCTTCGATGGACTCAGGAATTGACGAAACTGGTAAACAAAAGCTTATCGGGCGCTGGTTAAGTTATTCAAAATAAAGCATTATTGCCATAATGGCAGCATTGGGCGCGCAATTGCGTTAACCAACTCCGATATGCTGCCATACTGGCACTAATTGTCTCCGGCCTCCCGCCAGCCGAGGGTGATCGAGATGCGGCGATTGCGCGGATCGAATCGGTCGGAGGGGACATAGGGCTCGCGATCGGCGACCCCTTCGATTCGCGAAAAGCGCTCCGAAGCGATGCCGCGGAACTCGAGATAGTGGCGCGTGACCTCGGCACGGTCGACCGACAGGCGCCAGTTGTTGGTGCCCGACTTTGCCGACCAGGGCGCGGCGTCGGTGTGGCCGCGGATCATCATCCGGTTCGACACGGCGGCGATCGGTTTCGCGATCTCGCGGAACAGCCGCACCCCGTCGGGGGTGAGCTGGCTGGTGCCGATCACGAACATCGAAACATCGGCGTCGTCGATGACGTCGATGCGCAGTCCCTCGAGCGTTTCGGTAAAACGCAGGTTCGGCGCAAGACGCTTCAGGTCGCCCTTGCTCTGCAATTGCTCCATCAGCGACTGGGCGAGCCGCTGGAGCTGCTGCTTGTCGCGCAGGCGCTCGCGCCCCGACGCTTCGCGCGGGCCGCCCGCGGCGTCGCGCGGGATCGTCATCGCGCGCGTCCCCGTCTGCGCCGCACCGTGCGGATATTTGTCCGCCGCGACCAGCGAGTCGCCACCAAACAGGCCCGTCGATCCGGCGGTGTCGGTCTTTGTCTGGACGATCGTCGGCGCGAAATAGTCGGCAAGCGCCTTGCGCTGGGCCTCGTTCGTCGCGCCGAGCAGCCACATCAGGAGGAAAAAGGCCATCATCGCGGTCACGAAATCGGCATAGGCGACCTTCCACGCGCCGCCATGGTGACCGCCGTGCGATTCCTGGATCACCTTCTTGACGATGATCGGCCGCGGCAGGTTGGGACGCGCGGCCATCAGCGACCCCGCATGCCGTCAAACACCTCGGCAAAGCTCGGCTGGTTGGCATGGTCGACGCCCGAGCGCGCCGCCTCGATCACCAGCGGCTGCGGATGCCCGTGGAGCGACGCGATGATCAGCTGCTTCACCGTATGATAAATGGCGTTGTCGCTTTCGACCACTGCCTTGGCGCGCGTCGCGAAGGGACCGACGAGGCCATAGGCGAGGAGCACGCCGAGGAAGGTACCGACGAGCGCCGAGCCGATCATCGCGCCGAGGATCGCCGGCGGCTTGTCGATCGAACCCATCGTCTTCACGACGCCGAGCACCGCCGCGACGATACCGAGCGCCGGGAGCGCGTCGGCGAGGCTCTGCAGACCCTCGGCGGGCTTCATGCTGTGGTGGTTATGGCTCTTCAGCGCATTGTCCATCACTTCCTCGACCGCGTGCGGGTCGAGCGTGCCCGACGACACGACGACGAGGCGCAGCGTGTCGCAGATCAGGTGGACGAGCGTGTCGTCCTTCAGAAGCTTCGGATACTGCTGGAAGATCGTTGAATTCTTCGGATCCTCGATATGCGGCTCGACCGCGACTGGCCCTTCGGTGCGCATCATCTTCATCAGCGTCGAGACGAGCAGGATGCAGTCGAGATAGTCCTGCTTCCTGTACTGCGGCCCCTTGAATACCTTGCCGAGCCCGCCGGCGAGCGCCTTCAGGTCGGCGCCCGAATTGCCGATGATCAGCGAGCCGAGCGCGGCACCGCCGATGATCAGCATCTCATGCGGCAGCGCGTGGAGGACGGGGCCAAGGTTGCCGCCCGTCAGCGCAAAGCCCCCGAAGACCAGCAGGATGAGAACCACGATGCCGACGACGGGAAACATGTGCGAGCAACTCCATTCGGGACCCGGCTGTCGAGGCCGGCCCCCGCAACTTCAGGGACGTCTTGATGATTAACGGCAGCACCGCCCCAAGATTGAGGGGCGTCAGTTCAAAATATCGAACAAGGTCTGGCGGTTGATCTTCGCAAAGGCCGCCTGCGCCGCCTGCAGCGTCAGATCCTGGGCATGAAGCTGCGCGATCGCTTCTTCGAGATTGGTGTCCTCGACGTCCGATCGCTCGTCCTTGAGCGTGATGCCGCGCGCAGCGAGCCCCTCGCCGATGCGGTCGAGCCGCCCGCCCGCGAGACCAATTTCGGCATGCTTGTTGGCGACATGGCTGATCGTCGTGTCGAGAACGCCGAGCGACGCGTTGATCCCGGGCTTGTCGCCCGCCGCAACTGCGGCCGCAGCGTCGCGGACATTCGTCGACAGGCTATTGCCACCGACGACGAAGATGTCGGCCGCCGACGGCACCGGCGCGAAGCTGACATCCGAATCGAAGCGCATCACGCGCGCCGTACCGGCGGCGAACACCGGTTCGCCGTTCGAATCGCGCGTGGCCGCCAGCGCATCGAGTTCGTCGGCAATCGTGCCGAGTTCGGCGGCGATCGTGGCGCGGTCGGCGGGGTTCGCCGTGTCGGTCGAGGCAGCAAGCGTCAGTTCGCGCGCGCGCGCCATCAGATTGTTGACCGACTTCATCACGCCGTCGGCCTGCGACACGAGCGCGGTGGCCGAATTGACGTTCGACGACCAGGCGGCCATGCTCGCCTGCGTCGTGCCGATCGTCGCGATGCGCCGCGCCGCGACGGGATCGTCGGACATGCGCAGCAGCTTCTTGCCGCCCGAGATCTGGATCTGCGTCCGCTCGAGCGCGTCGGCGAGTTTCTGTTGGCGCGCGATTTCGCGCGTCATGCGGTTGCCCACGGCGTTGATCATGATCGTGCCTTCCTTAGAGCGAGCTCAAGAGCGTCTGCATCGTTTCGCGCGCGACCTGGATCGTCCGCGCGGCCGCCGAGTATGCCTGCTGGAAGCACAGCAGCTCGGCGGCTTCGGTATCGAGATCGACCTGACTGACGCCGTCGCGCGCGGCCGCGGCCGCATCGGCCCTTGTCGCCGCCGCGGCATCCTGCGCGCGCGCCGACGCAACCGTCTGCGCCTGCGTCGCCATATGGCCCGACCAGCGCGCCTCGGGGTCGTTGGCGCCACGCATCACACCGAGCGCGAGCATGTTGCCGTTGTTGCCCGATGCGTTCGCCGCCGCGACCTGGTCGGGGGTCAGCGTCGTGGCGGTGAGCGTCGCAGCGCTGGTGCCGGTGAACAGGGGCTGGCCCGGATTGCCATTGGCGTCGGTGCCCGCCTGATGCGCGGCATTGAGCTGGCTGGCGAAATCGGTCGCCAGCGTGTCGAGCGCGGCGCGCTGGTCGGCGACATGGTTCGCGCCTTCGGCAAGACCCGCAAGCGAGCCGGTCGAGATCGCCAGCGGCGTCCCGCCGACGCTGTACGACAGGCGTCCGTCGGGCGCGGCGGTGACCGAAACCGGATTCACCACGCCGCCGCCGACGAGCAGGTCGCCCGATCCGGCGGCGCGCAGCGTTACCGCGCCATTATTGTCGAAAGTCGCACTGACGCCCGCGTGCGACGACAATTTGTCGAGCAGCCGGTCGCGTTCGTCGAGCAAGCTCGCCTCGTTGGTCGATCCCGGCCGCGCCTTGCGCAGCCCGACATTGATCGCCTCGAGCGCGTTGAGGTCCGCATTGAACTGGTCGACCGCGCTCGTCGCGGCGCCCTCGATCCCCTCGCCCATCTTGTCGAGCTGGTTCGCGGCGGTGCGGAAGCCCGAGGCAATATCGTCGACTGACTGCAGGAACTGCGCGCGGCGCGTGTGGTGCGGGGGGTTGGGGGTCAGGTGGTGGGGGGGTGTGTAGAGCTTGGTGAGGGCGGTCTTTAGGCCGTTGGTCTCGTCGCTCAGCGCGCCTTCGACCTTGTCGAGCCACGAAAGCTTCGCCGCCGAGCGTTCGGCGTCGCCCGAGGTGATGCGCGAATCCTCGATCAGCCACTGGTCGACCGAGCGGTCGAGCCCGCGGATGTCGACCCCGCCGGGATTGATATTGCCGCGATAGAAGATCGAATTGCCGCCGCCGACGGCTTCCATCATCTCGAGCCGGCGCCGTGCATATCCCGGCGTCTGGGCGTTGGCGATATTGTCGCCCACCGTCGCCAGCGCGCGCGAATAGGCCTTGAGCCCGCTATAGCCGATGCCGAGCAGGTCGCTCATTGCACACCACCCTTCAGCCCGCCGAGCTGGCCGCGGAACTGCCGTTCGACCATGTCGGCGATGCCGAACTGGCGCATCGCGGCAAGGCTGTCGGCGGTGCGCGCGTCGGCCATTTCGCGGAAATTGTCGGTTGCGCTCGATCCGAAAATGTCGTCGCCGAGCTTGGCCTGCCGCATCGACGCCATCAGCTGGCGCAGGATCACAGCCTCGAACGCCTCGGCCGCCTTGCGCAGCCCGTCGTCGCCGCCGCCCGCAGCCGCGGGAGCCGGCGTCGCACCGATCGAAGAAATGGGGCTCGTCATATGATCACCAATTCCGCAGTGAGCGCGCCGGCCTGGCTCAGCGCCTCGAGGATGGCGACGAGGTCGCCGGGAGGAACG
>CBJKNR010000084.1:0-10679 GCA_966417555.1 uncultured Sphingopyxis sp. | reverse complement strand
GCGGCTTCCAGTGCGCGCTTATAGTGGAAGTGGATGTCGGCGATGATCGGGATGCGCGCCGCGCGCACGATCTTGCCGAGCGCCGCGGTCGAATCGGTGTCGGGGCAGGATACGCGGATCAGGTCGGCGCCCGCCTCTTCGCAGCGGCGGATCTGGTTGATCGTCGCCACCGGATCGCTGGTCAGCGTGTTGGTCATCGTCTGGACGCTGATCGGCGCGCCGCCGCCGACCGGGACATTGCCGACCATGATCTGGCGGCAGTTCCGCCGTGCAATGTCGCGCCAGGGGCGCAGGCCGGGATTATGATCGCTCATCGCTATTGCTCGCAGAGGGGATATGCGCCGCTCTTTAGCCGTCCGGGCGTCGCTTGGCAAAGCGCGAAAGGCTGTTGCGTGAAAGACACAGTTTGACACGTATTCGCAACTTTCGAGCAATTTTAGTTTGTGCATCGCAGCAAAATAGGCAATTTCGAATCGTTCGCCGTCACAGACCCGTAAAAGAGGTGTGGACGCGTCCGGCAGGCTGGGACGATCCGTTTTTTGAATAGGGGGATCACCCATGAAGTTTCTTACCAAAGCGTGTTTCGGCATGCTGCTCGCCGCGTCGGCGATGTCGACGCCCGCCTTCGCCCAGGAAGAAGAAGCAGAAGCCAGCGGCCCGTTCACGCTTTCGGGCGGCATCGCGGTCACGACGGACTATCGTTTCCGCGGCATTTCGCTGTCGAACGAAAAGGTCGCGGTCCAGCCGACGCTGACCGTGAGCCATGAAAGCGGCTTCTACGCCGGCGTCTGGGGCTCGTCGCTTCCCGACAGCCCCGCCTATGGCAAGTTCGAGCTCGACGTCTATGGCGGCTTCAACACCGAAATCGCGCCCGGAACGACAGCCGACATTGGCGTCACGTGGTACACCTATCCGGGCAGCGAAGACGGCGGTGCGCCGACCGACTATTTCGAAGGCATCGGCAAGCTGTCGCACGACATCGGCCCCGTCTCGATCACCGGCATGGTCGCCTATGCGCCGAAGCAGGATTCGCTCGGCGACGACGACAATATCTATCTGAACCTCGGCGCGGGTTTCGGCGTTCCCAATACGCCCGTCACCCTGACCGCGGGCATTGGCTACAACGACGGCTCGCTCGGCCTCGTGTCGCCCGATGGCAAATATGTCGACTGGTCGGTCGGCGCATCCTTTGCTGCCGGCCCGGCTACCTTCTCGGTCCAATATATCGACACCGACGTCAAAAAGACGGGCGTGAAGGCCGTCGATACGCTTTACGATCCGACCGTGGTCTTTACGCTGGGCGCATCTTTCTGATCGCCTGACGGGTCAGCGACCACGCGCGAAGGGGGCGGCTTCGGGGGAGGCCGCCCCCTTTTTCGTGCCTGAAATGCGCCTTTGGCGCTTCGCCGCAACGCGCTTGACCGCATCGATGAAGCGTGCAATTCCATCGATGAGTTGAAGCAGCGGAGTTTGTCCCCATGGCTCAGAATGTTTCCGTTCCTCCCGTCCCTCCAGCGCGATCCGAACGAAGTCCCGGCGTGAAGCTCGTCATCGCGGTGCTGATCGCGGTGGCGCTGATGGTTCCGCTGCTGATGATCTATGGCCTGCTCTGGGACCGCCAGCAGCAGGCCGAAACCGCACAGGCGTCGATCGGGCAGGGCTGGGGCGGTCAGCAGACGATCGCCGGGCCGGTGATCGTCATACCCTATCGCGCCACCGAAACGACGACGGTGCAGGAGAATGGCAAGGATGTGACGCGGACCGCCAACACGATCCGCAACCTCTATCTCTCGCCGCAGACGAACAAGGCCGACGTCGTCATCAAGCCCGAGAAGCGCAGGAAGGCGATCTACGAGACCGTCGTTTACGAAAGCCAGATCGCCGGACACGCGGAATTCGCCCTGCCCGCGGACATCGCGCGCTATGGCGTGAGCCGCGAGGCGCTGATGCTCGACCGCGCCGAGGTGCGGCTCGGGATCAGCGATGCGCGCGGGCTGGTCGACGGCAACAGCCTCTCGGTCGACGGTACTCTGCTCGCGCTCCAGCCGGGCAAGGGGCTGCTCTCGACGGGCAATTCGGGCACTTTCGCGTTCGTCGACTGGAGCGCGGCGGCGCCGATGAAGGTCGATTACCGGATCGGCGTGCGCGGGCTCGGCGATTTCAGGCTGATCCCGCGCGGAGTCGACACGCGCTGGACGGTCAAATCGAGCTGGCCGAACCCGAGCTTCGGCGGCGACTTCCTGCCCGCGAAGCGCGAGGTGAAGGGCAGCGGCTTCACCGCGACCTATGCGATCCCGAACCTCGCATTAGGGCAGGCGCAGGTTCTGACGGGCGACCTGTCACCGCCAGTGACGACGAACTATGGTTCCCGCGAAGCCTATATGGAGCCGGTGGCGGTCGAGGCCGCGATCAGCGGCAGCACGGGCGAAGCGTCGGGCGGCACCGCGAAGGCGGTCGCGATCAGCCTGATCGAGCCCGTCGACCTGTACAGCCAGGTCGATCGCAGCATCAAATATGGTTTCCTGTTCATCGGCTTTACCTTCGTCGCCTTTTTGATGTTCGACATCATCGCGGGGGCGCGCGTGGCACCGGCCGAATATCTGCTGACCGGCATCGCGCTGGTGCTGTTCTTCGTGCTGCTGCTGGCGTTCGCCGAGGTGATCGGGTTCACTCTCGCCTATATGGTCGCGTCGGCGGCGATCATCGGACTGCTCGCCTTCTACAGCGCGGCGGTGCTGAAGAGCTGGAAGCGCGCGCGTTTTCTCGCGGCGATGCTGATCGGGCTCTATGCGCTGCTCTATGTGCTGCTGAACCTCGAGGCTTACTCGCTGCTGATCGGGTCGGTGCTCATGTTCTTCGCCCTTGCCGGGGTGATGTACATGACGCGGAGCGTCGACTGGGGCGGGATCGGCAAGAAAGAGGAGGTGGCGGCATAGCTCTTCCTGCGCCGTCATTGCGAGGAGCGTAGCGACGAAGCAATCTCCAGTCACAAGCCTGACGCAAGGCCGACCGCTGGAGATTGCTTCGCTTCGCTCGCAATGACGAATGGAGTCAGCGCCAGCGCAGATTGTGGGGGCCGAGATCCGCGAGGGTCTTGGCCCCCATCAATTTCATGCCGCGCTCCATTTCGGCGCGGAGCAGCGCGATCGCGCGGGCGACGCCCTCCTCGCCCGCCGCAGCGAGCGCGTAGAGATAGAGGCGGCCGCCCGAGCAGGCCTTGGCGCCGACCGACAGTGCTTTCAGCACATGGGTGCCGCGTGTGATGCCGCCGTCGCAGATGACTTCCAGCTTGTCGCCGACGGCGTCGACGATCTCGGCAAGCGCGTCGAAGGGGGAGATGCTGCCGTCGAGTTGCCGCCCGCCATGGTTCGACACCATGATCGCGGTCGCCCCGATGTCGGCGGCGCGCTTCGCATCCTCGACCGCGACGATGCCTTTCAGACAGAAAGGACCATCCCATTTCCTGCGGATCGCCTCGGCGCGTTTCCAGTCGAGGCTCTGGTCGAGCATCGACGTGAAATATTCGGCGACCGATTTGGGCACGCTCGACCCTTCGGACACATGCGTCGCTAGGTTCGGCAGGCTGAATTTCTCGCGCAGCACATAGTTGAGCCCCCAGCCGGGCTTGGCGGCGTAGCTCAGCATGTTCGACGCGGTAAAGCGCGGCGGCGAGGTGAAGCCCGAACGCAGGCAGCGCTCGCGGTTGCCGCCGACTATTGTATCCACCGTGAGCGCGACGGCATCGAACTTCGCGTCGCGCGCGGCGTCGAGCATCGCCTGATTGAGTCCCTCGTCATGATGGACGTAGAGCTGGAAGAGCTTGGGGCCGCCCGTCAGCGCGCCCGCTTCGGCGAGGCTGATCGTCGCGAGGCTCGATATGCCCGCGACGGTGCCTGCGTCCGCCGCGGCGCGGAGCACCGCGCGCTCGCCCTGCCAGTGGAAGAGCCGCTGGAGCGCGGTCGGCGAGAGGAAGAGCGGCATCGCGATCTCGCGGCCGAAGAGGGTCGTCCTCATGTCGACGCTTTCGACCCCCGCGAGGACGCGCGGGATGAGGTCGCAGCCGTCGAAGGCGGTGCGGTTGCGGCGGCGGGTGACCTCGTCGTCGGCGGCGCCGTCGATATAGTCGAACACCGGCCAGGGCAGGCGGCGCTTCGCGAGCGCGCGGAAATCGTCGATATTGTGGCAGTCGGTCAGGCGCACCGCACTATCCCCCGTTTTGACCCCTGCGAAGGCAGGGGTCCATCACCTGCCGCCGCGTAAAATTCGAGCTAAGGAGATGGGCCCCTGCCTTCGCAGGGGCACAGGCTCCTAAAACACCGTCCGCGCCGCCACCGTGCCCTTGGTCCCGAAGGCGAAGCGCGGTTCGACCGCGAGGTTCGCGTCGAGGATATGCGCCGCGACGCGTTTCCCCACCGCGGGGCCGTTCTTGAAACCGTGCCCCGATCCGCCGCCGACGAGCCAGACATGCTGCTGTCCGGGAAAGCGGTCGATCAGATAGTCGCCGTTCGAGCTATTCTCATATTGGCAGACGCGTCCGCCGAGCAGCGGGGCGCCCGCGAGGCCGGGGAAGCGGCGCGCCATATAGGCGCGCGCCTCGGCGATTCCGGCGGGAGTCAGCTGGCGTTCCACCGTGTCGGGGTCGACCGCCGGGCCATGGGCGTCGATCGCGATCTTGAACCCCGCGCCTTCGAGGTCGGGGATGCCGTAGATAATGCGGCCGTTGTTGAAGTCGGCCCAGACCGGCAGTTCGGGCGGCGCGAAGCGCGTATCGCCCTGCGGCGCGCCGAAATGATAGACCTCCTGCCGTGTCGCGACGATCTTGTTCATCAGCTGCTGCGGGAAGAGTTCGGCGATCCACGGGCCCGCGGCATAGACGAGATGGTCGGCGGTGCCGCCGTCGGGGAGCGTGTGGCGCTTCGTCCTTTTCGAGAAGAGCGGCGCAGGCATCACGACGCGTTCGACCTCGATCTGGGCGTCGGCGATCAGCTCCTGCACGCCGCGCGCTGCGATCAGCGCGCCCGCCTCGGTTTCGAGAATGCCGGTCTCGCCCTGATAGAACTGGATCTGGCGGTACTTGTTCTGGAGCCAGCTGACGTCGCCATGCTCGTGCCCGACGCGGTTCGCCTGCAGCCACGCGAGCGATTGCGCGGTATAGGCGTCGCCCTGCGGCGCGAACCAGAGCACGCCGGTGTTGTGAAAGATCGGCGCGCTCGCGCTGTCGGAGAGGTCTTTCCAATATTTGAGCGAGTCGCGCGCCATCTCCGAATAGAGGGTGTCGGCGCCATAGCCCATGCGGATGACGCGGCTTTCGCCCCCCGACGAGGCGCGCGCGTTGCCCGCGCCATATGCGTCGAACAGCCGCACCGACTTGCCCGCGCGGAGCAGGTGCCACGCGGTCCACGCGCCGAACACGCCCGCGCCGATGATCGCGACATCGACATGCTGGACCTTGGGTTTGGCGGGCTTGCGCTTTTTGGGGCGACGCTCCTTGCGTTCGGCCGCTGCGGCGCTTGCAGCGACGGGAAGCGCGGCGAGGCCGGTCAGGAGCGCGCGGCGCGAAGGACTATCGGCCAACGGTCGCGCCTTCCTTCTTCTTGTAATAGCGATAACCGCCGATCCATGTTTCGAGCGGGGTCATGCGCCGGATCTCATCGGGGCTCGCGAGCATCGGGTCGGCGTCGACGATCAGGAAGTCGGCTCGCATCCCGGGCATCAGCGTGCCGATGCGGTCCTCGGCGAAGCCTGCATAAGCTGCAGTGCGCGTGAAACCGTCGAGCGCGGTTTCGCGGCTGACCGCTTCCTCGGGCTGCCAGCCGCCGAAGGGCTCGCCCTTGGCATCGGTGCGCGAGATGGCAGCGGCGATACCGGGGAAAGGGTTGGCGCTTTCGACCGGGACGTCCGAGCCGAAGGCGAGGCGCGCGCCCGCATTCTGGAGGCTGCGCCACGCATAGGCGCCTCTGAGGCGGTCGGGTCCGAGCCGGGCTTCGGCCATCACGCGGTCGCTCGTCTGGTGGACGGGCTGCATCGAGGCGATGACCTTGAGGGTGGCGAAGCGCGGGATGTCGGCGGGGTCGAGGATCTGCGCATGTTCGATGCGCCAGCGGCGCTCGCCGGGGAGGTCGGCGGTGAGGTCGGCGATCGCGTCGAGCGCCTCGGCATTGGCGGCGTCGCCGATCGCGTGGATCGCGACCTGAAACTTGTCCATCGACGCGCGCACCATCTTGTTACGGAGCTGCGCGGGGGTGAGGAGGGGCAGGCCCTTCTGCCCCGGCGCGTCGCTGTACGGCGCTTTCAGCCACGCGCCGCGCGAGCCCAGCGCGCCGTCGAGGTAGAGCTTGACCCCGACCATGCGGAGGCGGTCGTCGTAGAGCCACGGTGTCGGCTCGGGCCCGGCGATCAGCGCCATATTGTCGATGTCGCCGCCGTAGGAGAGGATGCGCACCGAAAGCTGTTTCTTGTCGCCGGCGCGGCGGTACGCCTGCCAGTCGGCGATGCTCGTCCCCATGTCGGCGATCGTCGTGATGCCCTGTTCGAGCAGTTTCTGTTGCGCCAGATAGAGTGCGCGGTCGAGGTCGCGCGCGAGCGGCCTCGGCTTGGCATTGTCGACGAGGCTCATCGCGGCGTCGACGAAGACGCCGCTCGGCTTGTCGCCTTCCATCTCGATGCGGCCGCCCTCGGGCGCCTTGCTCGCGGCGGTGATCTTCGCCGCTGCCATTGCCGCGCTGTTCGCCCAGCCGGCGTGGCCGTCGACGCGTTCGAGCCAGACCGGGCGGTTCGGGACCGCGGCGTCGAGGTCGGAAGCGGTCGGGAAGCGGCCGAGGCCCCATTTCTCCTGATTCCAGCCCGAGCCGATGATCCACGGCATTTCCGGATTTTCGGCGGCATATTTGCGGATCGCCGCCTGCGCTTCGGCGAGGCTGTTGGTGTCCGAAAGGTCGAGCAGCATCAGCTGGAAGCCGAGACCCATGACATGGCCGTGCGCGTCGATCAGCCCGGGGATCAGCGTACGGCCCTTGCCGTCCTCCCTGAAATCCGGGCGTTCGGGGCGCTTGTCCTTGCGGTCGAGCAGCTGTTTCACCTTGCCTTGCGTATCGATCACGAGGCCGGTGAAGCGGACGAGCCTGCCGTCCTTGTCGAGCGTGATGCCGTTGACATTGTCGACGAGCGTATCGGCGTGCGCGGGGGCGGTGAGGGCGAGGGCCAGCGCCGTCAGGATCGTGCGCTTCACTTGGGCAGCCTCGTCACCAGCGAGCTGGTGTCCTTGCGGCCGCCGCCGGCCTTTTGCACGTCGGCGTAGAATTGATCGACGAGGCTGGCGACGGGCAGCGTCGCGCCGTTGACACGCGCTTCCTCGATCGCAAGGCCGAGGTCCTTGCGCATCCAGTCGACTGCGAAGCCGAAGTCGAACTCGTCCTTCGCCATCGTACCCCAGCGGTTGAGCATCTGCCAGCTCGCCGCGGCGCCGCCCGAGACGGCTTCGAAGACCTTGCCGGTGTCGAGCTTCGACGCCTGCGCGAAACGTAAGGCTTCGGACAGGCCCTGGACCACTCCGGCGATCGCGATCTGGTTGACCATCTTGGTCGTCTGCCCCGCGCCGGGGCCGCCGATATGGACCATGCGCGCGGCATAGGCCTGCATCACCGGTGCGGCGGCGTCGAACGCGGCCTTGCTGCCGCCGCACATGATCGAGAGCGTGCCGTTCTGCGCGCCCGCCTCGCCGCCCGAGACGGGGGCGTCGAGGCAGAGCAGGCCGAACCCTTCGGCCTCGACCGAAAGCTGGCGCGCGATGCGGGCGGAAACAGTGGTATGGTCGATGAACAGCGCGCCCTTGCGCATCGCCCCGAATGCTCCGTCGCGGCCGAGCGTGACCTGCGCGAGATCGTCGTCGTTGCCGACGCAGGTCAGCACTACATCGGCGTCGCGCGCCGCCTCGGCCGGGGTCGCCGCCGCGCTGCCGCCGTGTTGCGCCACCCACGCATCGGCCTTGGCGCGCGTGCGGTTATAGACGGTGAGGCTGTGGCCCGCCTTGACGAGATGGCCTGCCATCGGTCCGCCCATGACGCCGGTACCGATGAAGCTGATGCGCAATTTTTGTTCGCTCATGGCCGAGTCCATAACCATGGTTTGCGCGGCGCGCCAGATAGGCTAGGGCGCTTCCCGCTATGACCGATCAACTCACCCTGACGCCCGCCGCCGATTTCCCGGCGATCACATTGGACGATGTGCGCGCGGCGGCGGGGCGAATTAACGGCGCGGTCGTGCGGACGCCGACCCTGCACTCGCAGACGCTGTCCGAGCTGGTCGGCGCCGAGGTGTGGCTGAAGTTCGAGAATCTCCAGTTCACTGCGGCGTACAAGGAACGCGGCGCACTCAACGCGCTGCTGCTCCTCAGCGACGAAGCCAAGGCGCGCGGCGCGATCGCGGCGTCGGCGGGCAACCATGCGCAGGGGCTCGCCTATCACGGCAAAAGGCTGGGTGTGCCGGTGATGATCGTGATGCCGAAGACGACGCCGCAGGTGAAGGTGTCGCAGACTGCGAGCCACGGCGCGACGATCGTGCTGCACGGCGAGACGTTCGACGACGCCTATGCACATGCGCGCCAGCTCGAGGTCGAACGCGGCCTGACCTTCGTCCACCCCTTCGACCACCCGCATGTCGCGGCGGGGCAGGGAACGGTGGCGCTCGAAATGCTCGAGGATGTGCCCGAACTCGATACGCTGATCGTGCCGATCGGCGGCGGCGGGCTGCTCGCGGGCATGGGCACCGCAGCGCGCGGGATCAAGAACGACATGCGGCTGATCGGCGTGCAGGCCGAGCTCTATCCGTCGATGTACGCCGAATTGAACGGCGTCGACATGGCGTGCGAGGGCGACACGCTCGCCGAAGGCATCGCGGTGAAGGAGCCGGGCGCCTATACGCGGCGGATCGTTGCCGAGCTCAACGACGACATCGTGCTCGTCGCCGAGCGGCATCTGGAGCGCGCGGTCAGCCTGCTGCTGCAGATCGAAAAGACGGTCGTCGAGGGCGCGGGCGCAGCGGGGCTCGCGGCGATGCTCGCGCATCCCGAGGAATTCGCCGGGCGCAAGGTCGGGTTGGTGCTCACGGGCGGCAATATCGACACGCGGCTGCTTGCGAACGTGCTGCTGCGCGATCTCGCGCGGTCGGGCCGTATCGCGCGGCTGCGCATCCGGTTGCAGGATCGCCCCGGCGCGCTGTTCAAGGTGATGAAGCTGTTCGACGAGAAGCAGGTCAACATCATCGAAATCTATCACCAGCGCATCTTCACGACGCTGCCTGCGAAGGGGCTGATCACCGACATCGAGTGCGAGGCGCGCGACCGCGAGCATCTCGACAGCCTCGTCGCGGCGCTCCGCGACGCAGGCTATATGGTGACGACGGTGGAGCTGGCCTAGGCCATTTGACTTCGTCATTGCGAGCAAAGCGAAGCAATCTCCAGCCCTCGGCCCTAACCGAGGTCCGAGAGCTGTGGATTGCCGCGTCGCTTCGCTCCTCGCAATGACGGCGACTTCTTCTTCTCGGCTCTTGTGGTTAGGACGAGGCAATGAAAGACTTCACCCTCTCCCTCACCGCCACCCCCGACGCCATCGACGAGCTTGGTCACGTCAACAACGCCGTCTGGGTCCAGTGGATCCAGCAGGTCGCGACGGGACATTGGGACGCCGCGGCGCCCGCGGCGCACAAGGACGCCTATATCTGGGTCGTGGTGCGGCACGAGATCGATTACCTCCGCGCGCTCGGCCCCGGCGAGACGGTGACCGCGCGGACTTGGGTGTCGGACAAGCCGCAGGGCGCGAAGTTCGACCGTTTCATGGAATTCACCGGCGCGGACGGGCGCGTGCACGTTCGTGCGCGGACGGTGTGGGCGCTGCTCGACAAGGCGAGCGGGCGCCCGCTGCGCGTGACCGACGCGATCGTTGCCCCGTTCCTGGGATAGCGACGAGCCGACCGCTTCGATGGACAGCCTGCCGCTCCGCCGGTAATATCCGCCGCGGATATGTGACGGAGGGCGACGTATGGCGAACTCTTCCTTGCCGCAGATGGACCGGTTTTTCCTGACCGACGCCGGGCTCGAAACCGACATATTGTTCAACAAGGGCATGGATTTGCCGTTGTTTTCGTCGGTGACCCTGTTCACATCGGACGAACGCCTCGATGTGCTCGAGGCATATTATCGCGACTTCCTGGACCTTGCGCGGCGCACCGGCGCCGGCCTGATTCTCGAAAGCGCGACCTGGCGCGCGAGTCCCGATTGGGCCGGACCGCTGGGATTCTCGGCGGCCGAACTCGACCGTCTCAACGGCGCAGCGATCGAACTGCTGAGGGGGCTGCGCGTCGAATATGCCGATGTGCCGACGGTGATCAGCGGCTGTATCGGCCCCCGCGGCGATGGTTACGATCCCGGCAGGATCATGGCGACCGACGAGGCGCAGGCCTATCACGCACATCAGGCAGGCGTGCTGGCGGCGGCGGGGGCCGAGATGCTCGCCGCGATCACGATGACCAACATCCCCGAGGCGGTGGGAATCGCGAATGCGGCGAACGCGCTGGCGCTGCCGGTCGCGATCAGCTTTACGGTCGAGACCGACGGCCGGCTGCCCACCGGCGATGCACTCTGCGAGGCGATCGCGGCCGTCGACGCGGCGACGGGGGACTATCCC
>CBJKNR010000083.1:0-10752 GCA_966417555.1 uncultured Sphingopyxis sp. | reverse complement strand
GTCCGGCGATCGCGGCCAGCAGGTCGCGATAGACGCCGCCCGACCCGGCGATCCCCTGGCCATCGTGAAAGGCACGCGACGCCGCGGCCAGTCGCCATATCTCCTTGGTGATGCCGTGCATATAGACGGCGAGGCTGATGCCGCCGTAGCAAATCAGGGCGAAGCGCAGTTCCTTTTCCCGCATTGCGAAGATGATAGCGGGGTTTGTGCAGCCTGTCCCCTCTCCTGAAGTCGAGGCAAATCCCCTTACCCCTTGCTTTTGCGAATAGTTCGCACTAGCGCGCGCTCCGAAAAGGGAGCTTTCCGAATGAATCGCAAATTTGTCCTCGCCGCGCTCGCCTGCACGGCGCTTTCCTCACCCGCCCTTGCGCAGGATGGCGTGCCTGCCGCCGAAGGAACCGAGGGCGAAGGGGCGATCGTTGTCACCGCCGCGCGCACCATATTGCCGCCGAGCGCGCTGCCGCTGACGATCGACGTGATCGGCAAGGACAGCCTCGACCAGCAGATCGCAATCTCGGGATCGGTGACCGACGCGGTCGCAACGCTGACCCCGAGCTTCTCGCCGACGCGCCAGAAGCTCTCGGGCGCGGGCGAGACGCTGCGCGGCCGCTCGCCGCTCTATGCGATCAACGGCATCCCGCAATCGACCCCGATGCGCGACGGCAGCCGCGACGGCTTCACGATCGACGGCTTTTTCGTCGACCGCGTCGAGCTGATCTACGGCTCGAACGCGCTGCAGGGCATCGGCGGCACCGGCGGCATCGTGAACCAGGTCACCGTCGGCGCGCCCAGGGAAGAAGGCATCTCGGGCCGCGTCCTGTTGCAGGGAACCGCCAACAATGATTTCAGCAAGGACGGGCTCGGCGGCAAGATCGGCGGCCTCTTCCAGTACAAGGCGGGCCGCTTCGATGCGACCTTCGGTGCGGCGTGGGAGAAGCGCGGCGCCTTCTACGATGGCGAGGGCCGCCGCATCGGCATCAATCTGACGCAGGGCGAAACGCAGGATTCAAGGGCGCTCTCGCTCTTCGCGCGCCTCGGCTACGAGCTGTCGCCCTCGGCGCGGCTCGACCTGATCGCGAGCCGCTTCGAGCTCAAGGGCGACGGCGACTATATCGCGGCTCCCGGAAATCGCCTGACCGGCATTCCGACGAGCGCGGTGCGCGGCACGCCCCCGGGCAAGGCGGCGCAGAACCGCACCGAGAGCGTCGCGCTGTCATTGACCGACACCGACCTCGGCGGCGGCAATTTCGTCAGCCAGATCTTCTTCAACCGCAGCCGGGACACTTTTGGCGGCGAAGTGGTAACGCAGGCGACCTTCCAGGATCCGGCAATCGCGCCGGTCGGCACCCTGTTCGACCAGTCGCAGAACCGCAGCCGCAAGCTCGGCGCCAAGTTCAGTTACGAGCGCGCGGTGCCGGGCTTCGAGGATCTGACGCTGACGGTCGGTTTCGACGCCTTGTTCGACAAGACCGAACAGGCGCTGATCGCGACGGGCCGCGTCTGGGTGCCGCCGAGCGACTTCCGCAGCCTCGCGCCCTTCGGTCAGGCGAACCTCAAGTTGTTCGACGGCATCGTCCGCCTCGCCGGCGGCGCGCGCTGGGAGAATGTCCAGATCAAGATCGACGATTACCACACGCTCGCGTCGACCACTTTCCGCGCCTGCACGACCCCGCCTGCGGCACCGGTCACGCCCTGCGGCCTCGCAAGCTATGGCGGCGTCGACGTAGCCGGCGCCAAGCCCAAATTCGACGATGTGCTGATCAACGGCGGCGTGATCGTCGAGCCGTGGGGCGGCATTCGCGCCTATGCGAGCTATGCCGAGGGGTTCACCGTGCCCGACATCGGCCGCATCACGCGCGCGGTGAACGAGAGCGGCTTTTCGGTGAGCTCGATCGGCATCGATCCGATCGTTTCGAACAACCGCGAAATCGGCTTCGAAGTGAAGCGCGGCCCGCTCGACGCGTCGGCGGCCTATTTCTGGTCTTCGAGCAAGAAGGGGCAATTGCTGATCGCGGGCGCCGACCGCAATTTCGACGTCCAGCGGCTGCGCGTCGAACTCCAGGGCCTCGAAGTCAACCTCGGCGTCCAGACGCCGATCGACGGGCTGAAGCTCAATGCTGGCTATGCGCATATCAAGGGCCAATTCGACAGCGACGCGTCGCGCGGCGTGCCCGACGACATCGTCGATACCGACCTCGACGGCGTCAACATCTCGCCCGACCGCCTCAACCTGTCGGCAAGCTACAGCAAGGGTCCGCTTTCGGCGCTGGTGCAGACGCAATTCTATCTGTCGCGCAGCTTCCACGCCGATCCCGGCAAGCCCGAACCCGACCAGCGCAACAATTTCGGCGGGTATAACGTCACCGACGCGAGCATTCGCTACCAGACGGGCTTTGGCGGGGTGAGTCTGTCAGTGCAGAATCTGTTCGACAAATTCTATATCGACTATTCGAGCGACACGCGGCTTCCGACCGACAATCTCGCCTTCTTCGCGGGGCGCGGCCGGACCTTCACGCTCGGCTGGGATTATCGCTTCTGATGCCATCCCTTTTCGTCATTGCGAGCGGAGCGAAGCAATCCAGAGCGGCGCAAGGCCACTCTGGATTGCTTCGCTCCGCTCGCAATGACGATAGTGGTTGGATGAAACGCCCATGATGAAACTGCTCGACACGCTGCACCGCTGGACCGGGGGCCTGATCGGCCTCGTGCTCGCGCTCATGGGCCTGTCGGGCACGATCCTGCTCTACGAGCATCTGTGGATCGGATTGCCGGGTACGGGCGATCCGCTGCGCTGCGACCTCGCCACGTTCGCCGCGACCACCGAAAAACTGATGGCGACGCCGGGCGCGCAGGGCATCATCTATGCCGACGAACGCTTCGGGCTGCATCAGCTGCGCATGGGCAAGGACGCCGGCGCCTACGCCAGCCAGTCGGGCGAGGTCGTCGCACGATGGGCGAGCCAGTGGGAACGACCCGAGCTCTGGATCTTCGATTTCCACCATCATCTGTTCGCGGGTGACAGCGGCGAATGGGTGATCGGCATCGCAGGCCTGGCGGGCCTCTTCTTCGTGATCACCGGCGTGATCCTGTGGTGGCGGACGCGCAAGACCTTTCAGCTGCGTCTCTGGCCCAAGCGCATGTCGCGCCCGTCGATCGTGATGCACCACCGCGACCTCGGCATCATCGCCGCGCCGCTGCTGCTGATCTCGATCGTCACGGGGACGATGATGATCTTTCGCCCGTTCGCGATGGCGATGATCGCGCCCTTCGGCTCGCCCGCCGAGGCCGCAAAGGCGATCGAACCGCCCAGGTACAAGGGCGGCGCGCTTGCTGCAAAGCCCGATTATCCGGCAATGCTCGCCGAGGCGCGGCAGCGCTTCCCCGATGCCGAATTCCGTATCCTCAGCCTGCCGCGCAAGCCCGGCGATCCGGTCATGCTGCGGATGCGGCAGCAGGCCGAATGGCTCCCCAACGGCCGCTCGACTTTGTGGTTCGACGCGGCGACGGGCGAGCTGCTCGGTGCGCGCGACGCGCTCGCGATGCCGAGCGGCGCGCAGGCATTCAACAAGGCGTTCCCGATCCATGCGTCGAAGGTCGGCGGCTGGAGCTGGCGCATCGTGATGACGCTCTCGGGCCTCGCGATGACGATGCTCGGCAGCTTTGCCGTGTGGAGCTTCTGGTTCCGGCGGCCGAAGCCGGCGAAGCGTCCGGCGAAGAAGGCGGCGCTGGTCACGTCCTGACATCATCGTCACCCCGGACTTGATACGGGGTCCATGTCATCGGCGCAGGAATGGATGCCGGATCAAGTCCGGCATGACGAAGTTTGGGTGAGCGGGTTCCCCGCGCTTTCCTATTTTACCGGCAGCCCTATATCCTGCCTGACCCATGACCCGCGCCCGCGTCCTCCTTCTTACCGCCGCCCTCGGCCCGCTCGACTATCGCGTGCCTTACGGCACCGAAGCGCCGCTCGGCAGTGTTGTCGTCGCACCGCTCGGCCCGCGGCGGATGGGCGGCGTGGTGTGGGAGGACAAAAGTTTCGGCGCACCCGAGCCGGTCGGCGATAACCGGCTGCGCAATCTCTATGAAGTCGTGCCGGTGCCGCCGATCGCGGCGCCGCTGCGCCGCCTCGTCGAATGGACGAGCGACTATTATCTCAGCCCCCCGGGTGCGGTGCTGCGCATGGTGCTGCCCGGCGCCGCCTTCGCCGACGCGCGCCGCCCGATCGTCGAATATCGCGCCACCGGCGAATTGCCCGCGCGCATGACGCCGCAGCGGACGGTAGCGCTCGAGAAGATCGGCCACCGGCAGGGGCTGGTGCGCGAACTCGCCGCGATCGCGGAAGTCAGCGAAGCGGTGATCCGCGGGCTCGTCAATGCGGGCGCGCTCGAGGCGGTGAGCGTGTCGGCCGACCAGCCCTATCCCGAACCCGATCCCGCCTTCGCGCCACCCGACCTGTCAGACGAACAAGGCGCCGCCGCGCAGCAATTGCGCGAAGCCGTCGCCGCCGCGAAGTTCGACACGCTCCTGCTCGACGGCGTCACCGGATCGGGCAAGACCGAAGTCTATATGGAAGCGATCGCGGCGGCCGTGGACGCGGGCAAGCAGGCGCTCGTCCTCCTTCCCGAAATCGCGCTGACCGAACCGATGCTGACGCGCTTCGCCGCACGCTTCGGCTGCGAGCCCGTCGCCTGGCATTCGGGGCTCCGCTCGACCGAGCGCCGCCGCGCCTGGCACAGCATCGCGGCGGGCGAGGCGAAAATCATCGTCGGCGCGCGCTCGGCGCTCTTCCTCCCCTACGGCAATCTCGGCGTGATTGTCGTCGACGAGGCGCACGAGACGAGCTTCAAGCAGGAAGACGGCGTCCATTATCACGCGCGCGACGTCGCGGTAATGCGCGGGCATTTCGAGGGGCTGCCCGTCGTGCTCGCGAGCGCGACCCCCGCGCTCGAAAGCCTCGCGATGGTCGAGGCGGGACGTTACCGCCATATCGTCCTCCCCGCGCGCTTCGGCGGCGCGACCCTGCCCGACCTTTCCGCAATCGACATGCGACAGGATCCGCCCGACCGTGGCCGCTGGCTTGCGCCGCCGCTCGTCGACGCGCTCGCCGACCGGCTCGACAAGGGTGAGCAGAGCCTGCTGTTCCTCAACCGCCGCGGCTTCGCGCCGCTGACGCTCTGCCGTACCTGCGGCCACCGCATCCAGTGCCCGAACTGCACCGCGTGGATGGTCGAGCACCGGCTCGTCCACCGCCTCGCCTGTCACCACTGCGGCCATGTGATGCCGCCGCCGCGCCTGTGCCCCGAATGCGAGGACGAGGACAGCCTCGTCGCCTGCGGCCCTGGCGTCGAGCGCGTCGCTGACGAGGTGAGCTTACGCCTCCCCGAGGCGCGCGTCGCCATCGTCACTTCGGATACACTCTGGTCGCCCGCGAAGGCGGCCGAGTTCGTCGACAATGTCGAGGGTGGGCTGGTCGACATCATCATCGGCACCCAGCTCGTCACCAAGGGCTATCATTTCCCCAACCTCACCCTCGTCGGAGTCGTCGATGCCGACCTCGGGCTCGACGGCGGCGACCTGCGCGCGTCCGAGCGCACCTTCCAGCAGATCGCGCAGGTCGCGGGGCGCGCAGGGCGCGGGGTGAAGCCCGGCGAGGTGCTGATCCAGACGCGCGTCCCCGAGGCGCCGGTAATGGCGGCGCTCGTCGCGAACGATCGCGACGGCTTTTATTCGGCCTATGCCGCGGCGCGGAAGTTCGCGGGCGCGCCGCCCTATGGCCGCTTCGCCGCGCTCGTCATCTCGTCGGAAGATATAGAGGTCGCGCGCGGGCAGGCGCAGCGGCTGGGGGCGAAAGCACCCGTCGCCGACGGCCTCGCCGTCTATGGCCCCGCGCCCGCGCCGCTCGCGATGCTGCGCGGCCGCCACCGCTTTCGCCTGCTCCTCCACGCGCCGCGCAGCTTCGACCTGCAGGGGACGATCCGCGACTGGGTGAACAGCGTCGAATGGTCATCGAAGGCGCGGCTCGCGATCGACATCGATCCCTACAGCTTTGTATAGTCCCTGGAGGGCTTTACACGCACGCCGGGCGCTGGCAGCAGGTTTCGGATATGCCAGATCGGGGGAGCAGGGGCATGTACGGGGCTCGTATAACGATTTTCACGGCGGCGCTTGTCGCGCTGGCGACGCCGGCGCAAGCAAAATGGCTGCGCGCCAATACGAACAACTTCATCATCTACAGCGAAGGCAATGAAAAGGAGCTGCGCAATTTCGCCGAGAAGCTCGAACGCTTTGACGCCACCCTGCGCGTTCGCTTCAAGATCGAGGGTGGGAAGGATCCCAATCCTCTGACCATTTACCTTGTGGATCGGGCGGCCGATGCTGGCCGGCTCGCGTCGGGCAGGAGCGGTTCATCGATCGCTGGCTTCTATCGCCCCGCTTCCGAAGGCAGCTTCGCGGTTTCGAACCGCGAAGATTATGTGATCAAGGGAACGCCGCAGTCGCAACAGACGCTTTTTCACGAATATACGCATCATTTCATGAAGCGTTTTCTGCCCGGCGCTTTCCCCGCCTGGTTCATCGAAGGCTTCGCCGAATATTATTCGACGGTCAACTTCACCAAAGACGGCAGGGCGGAGATCGGCAAGATCGCCTATGGCCGCGCTTACGGCCTGCTCACGATGCCCAAAATTCCTGCCGACACCCTGCTATTCAAGCGCCCGCTCGAAATGCGCAATTCGGGGCAGATGGATGTCTATTATGGTCGCGCCTGGCTACTCACCCATATGCTCTATAACGACCACGCCCGCAGCGGGCAGCTTGGCACCTATGTCGATGCGATCAACAAGGGGGGCGACCCCAAAAAGGCGGCGGCCGACAGTTTCGGCGACCTGACAGTGCTCGACAAGGACCTCAACCGCTATATGAGCAAGCCGTTGTCCTATCGTACCACGAACGATCCAATCGGGGTCGCGGGACCGATTGCCATCGTTGCGCTGCCTCCGGCACAGGATGCCGCGCTGCCGCTGCGGCTCGAACGGCTCAGCGCGGATGTCGACGAGCAAATGATCAAGGTACGCGACGCGTTGAAGAAGCTGGGCACGCAATATCCCGGGGACGCCGGTGTCTGGTTCGAATTGGCGATGGCCGAATGGAGCTTGTCCGGCGAAAAGCGCAATGGAGCGGCCGCGCGCGCCGCGCTCGACAAGGCGTTGACGATCGATCCCAAGCACGTTCGTGCCAATGTGCTGCTCGGCGAGATGCTTACGCACGCTGTCGAGGAAAAGGATGATGTCAGCTCCGCCGACTGGAACGCGGTGCGCAAGCCTATCATTCTCGCCAACCGGACCAATTCCGACGATCCGGTACCGTTCATCGCTTATTACAAGAGCTTCATGGACCAGGGAATGAAGCCGCCGCCGATCGCAATCGAGGGCCTTGCACGCGCTTTTCATCTGGGCCCCGAAAACATCGAGGCCCGGATGAACTACGCCTTTGCGCTGGCAAACGACGGAAAATACGATGCCGCGATCCAGCTCGCGAAAATCGTAGCTTTCGACCCGCATGAGACAGGGGGTGCCGAATTGCTCGGCCAACTCGAAGAAATGCGCAAACACGCCGGGGGCGCATCGGTCGATGACGATACCGAAGCGGACTAGACCTCAATAATCGGGTTCGGCGCCGCCCATCACCTGCCCGGCCTGCGCCGCGAGCCACGCCATCGCCGCCGCCCAGGGCTGGTGTCCGTGGCTGATCCGCGCGACGCCGAGTTCGGCCAGTTCCTTGTGCGTCGGCCCGCCCTTGCCGCGGAGGATGTTCACCGGCAGCGGCGATGCGTCGCAGATCGCGTCGATGCACTTTGGATCGAGCAGGAAGGGCACGAAGAGCGACCCCGCGCCCGCATCGGCATAGGCGCGCGCGCGTTCGAGCGTTGCGGCGACGAGCGCGTCGCCATCCTTCGCGGCATCCGCCCCGCGAAAGGTATCGCAGCGCGCGTTGACGAAGATTCCGGTATCGGCCGCCGCCCGGTAGCGCGCGACAGCCTCGGCGACCGGCAACAGCTCGGTCGCCCCTGGCAGCCGGTCCTCCATATTGATCCCCGCGGCGCCCGCCGCCCTGGCGCGGCCGACCGAGACGCCGACCGCCGCAGGGTCGGCGCCATAGCCCGATTCCATGTCGATCGTGACCGGCAGGTCGGTGACCACGAGAATGCGCCCGAGATTTTCGAAGACATCCTCGATCGGGAAATCCTCGCCGTCGGCGCGTCCCTGCGCGCCCGCGACGCCGAAGCTCCCTGTCGCGATCGCCTTTGCGCCGGCGCCTGCCACCGCCTTCGCGCTCCCCGCATCCCAGATGTTGACGAGGATGAGCGGATCGCCCGGGACGTGCAATGCGCGAAACTGAGCAACCTTGTCGGACATCAGAAACTCTCCCTCTTGAGCAATTCTTCCTTGATCGGCAGGCCATAGGCATAGCCGCCGAGCGAACCGTCGCTGCGCACGACGCGGTGGCACGGGATCAGCACCGCGACATTGTTCGCGCCGTTGGCGCTTCCCGCCGCGCGCACCGCCCTGGGTTTGCCGACCGCGGCGGCAATATCGGAATAGCTGCGCGTCTCGCCCGCGGGAATCTTGCGCAGCTCGCGCCACACCGCTTCCTGGAACGCCGTGCCCTTCACGTCGATCGGAATATGGTCGAAACCGTTCACCGGCGCCTCGACCGCGTCGACGACCTGCTTCAGCAGCGCCTCGAACTCCGCCCCGCCTTCGACCAGATCGGCCGAAGGAAAACGCTCCTCGAGCGCCTCGCGTCCCTCGTCGAAGCTCAGGCGACATACCCCCTTCGCGGTCGCCGCGACAAGCATCGCGCCGAGGCTGGTCGGCACGACCGCCCAATGGATCGTCGCGCCCTTGCCGCCGTTCACCCAGGCCGAAGCCGTCATACCCATGCGTCCCTCCATATTCTGATAGAATCGCGACGGCCCCGAAAAGCCCGCGTCGTAAATTGCGTCGGTCACCCGGTTGCCCTCGCTCAGCGCCTGCCGCGCGCGCTCCTCGCGCAGCGCGCGGGCATAGGCGGCGGGCGACAGCCCGGTGTGGCGGGTAAAGACGCGCTGGAAATGCGTCGGCGAATAGCCGGTGCGCGCAGCGAGGTCGGCGAGCGCGAGCGGCTCTTCGCTCGCCTTGATCGCGGCTATCGCCTTGATCACGGCACCCTCGTCGCGCGCGACATCATCGGGCAGGCAGCGCTTGCAGGGGCGGAGTCCCGTCGCACGCGCCGCGTCGCCATCGGCGAAGAAGCGGACATTTTCGCGCAGCGGGTGGCGCGCGGCGCAGCTCGGCCGGCAATAGATGCCCGTCGTGAGCACCCCGGTAACGAAACGGCCGTCCTGCGCCTTGTCGCGCGCCTGCACCGCTTCCCAACGCTCGTCGTCGGTCATGGCCTCGAAGTCCATGGTCAATTCCTCTCGATTCGCGCGGCGAAACAGCCATGTGCGGCGTTGTGGGCATCGATATAGGCAATGCCATCGTCGGCGAACAGGTCGCGGATCGCACCGTCGGCCTCGCCCGGTCCCGCAAGCCGTGCGGTCTGCAGCATGCCGTCGGCGCCGAAGGCGCGCAGTGCGAGCGGGCGTCCCTCGAACACGGGTGGCACGCCGTCACAATATGTCGCTGCCTCGACACCGGGCCGGACATAGATCGCATAGGCGCTGCGATAGGGCGTCGCGACGTCGTGGCTGATGTGATGGAGCAGGATCAGCTCCTCGCCCGCCTTTGCATCCTCGAGGCTGATGCGGCAGGGAAAGCCGCGATCGGCAGTTGCAGTGACGCGGCGCGCGTTGATCGCCGCGAGCCCGGCGGCGTCGAGTGCGAAGAGCGGGGCAAAGCTTTCGGGGTCCAGTCCCCGGATCGAATAGGTCATCGGAACATCCTTTCTCGGCTGCTGGACATCCAATGCCACGAGCCGATTCAAACCGCGTCCCGATGCTTGCGTTCAAAGTTCGGCGGACTAGTGTGCGCGTCATGACCCGCCTCCTCGCGCTGCTGTTCGCTCTCTTCGCCGTCACCCTGACCGCGCCCCTTCCGGCGCGCGCCGCCGACGATATCAGCGCCGCGTCGCGCAGCGTCGTGCGCGTCGTCACGGTCGCGATGGTCGACGGCGAAGTCGTCGGCTTCGGCCATGGCAGCGGCATCGCCATCTCGCCGACGCGCATCGTCACCAACGCGCATGTCGTCGAATCGGCGGCCAAATATCCGGGCAACGTCGCCTTGGGCGTCGTCCCGTCCGAGGGGCAGAAAAGCTACGCCGGCAAGCTGATCGCGATCGACGCGGCGCGCGACCTCGCGCTCGTCGAGATTACCGAGGGCCGCCTGCCCGCGGCCGCCATCTACACCGGTCCGCTCGATTCGGGCGCCGAGGTCGTGGCGCTCGGCTATCCGGGCAACGTTGACCTCGCGACCGCGCGCAGCGCCAACGACTATATCACTCCGCGCACGCCGACGCGCAGCGAGGGCAATATGTCGAACCTGCAATCGGTCGACGGCGTCGCGATGCTGATCCACACCGCGAAGATCTCGCGCGGCAATTCGGGCGGCCCGCTCGTCGACGGGTGCGGCCGCATCGCCGGGATCAACACCGCGATCACCCGCGCCGACGACGGCGATTCGCCCTTCGCCTTCGCGATTGCCGGGCGCGAGCTGTTGCGCTTCCTCGCCGACGCGGACCAGCAATATACGAGCGTCGGCACGCCGTGCCTGT
>CBJKNR010000082.1:0-10824 GCA_966417555.1 uncultured Sphingopyxis sp. | reverse complement strand
CGTACTTGTCAGCCGCTTGCTGCTTTATGGCGCGGTCGAGCAGATGAGCCGCATCACCGCGCAGAATGTCCGTTCGGTTGTCGCCGAGATCGAAGCCGACCGCGGAATCGACGCGACGAAGCTCGCGCCGCTTCCGGTCGAGGAGGTCGTTGCCGCCGCCGCGACCGCGGTCGCCCCGACATCGGCGCCTTTCGCCGCGCCCGCAAACGACGCGCCGCTCGAATGGCGACCGCGCGCGGTTGAGCCCGTCGCCGGCAGCCCTGCACCCTTTGAGTCGCCCGCCGAACCCGTCACGCCGGCCGCGCCCGACGCCGGGGACGATGTGCTGGACCTTGCGCAGGAGGCTCCCGAAGCACCCGTGCCCGCCGTTCCGACGATCGATCCCGAGCATCTGGCCGCGCTCGAAGCGCAGATTGCGTCGCTCGAGGAGCGCCTTGTCGAACAGGACGCGGCGCTGCGCCGCGTGCTCGACCTGCTGATCGAATGGGTCGAGCGCGATCCCGACAATGCGCCCAATCCGGCGAACTCGCGGACCTGGGCCGCCTGACAGCGCGACTGAAACCGGCTATTCGGCTGATGAAGGTGAGGGCAAATGCAGAACGGCCTGTCGGTCGATGTCGAGGACTGGTTCCAGGTCGGCGCGTTTGAGCGCACGATCGGCCGCGCCGACTGGGACGGCCTTGAATGCCGGGTCGAGGCGAATTGCGACATGGTGCTGCAGATTTTCGCCGAGGCCGGCGCGACGGGCACCTTTTTCACTCTCGGCTGGGTCGCCGAACGCTATCCGGCGCTGATCCGGCGCATCGTTGCCGCGGGGCACGAACTTGCCAGCCACGGCTATGATCACAAGCGCGTGTTCAACATGACGGCCCGTGAATTCGCCGCCGACCTCAAGAAAACGCGCACGATTCTGGAGGATGCCGCGGGCGTGGCGATCAGCGGCTATCGCGCGCCGAGCTTTTCGATGGACCACCGTACACCTTGGGCGCACGCCATACTCGCCGAGCAGGGCTATGCCTATTCGTCGAGCGTCGCACCGGTGGTGCATGATCATTACGGCTGGCCCGAAAGCCCTCGCCACGCCTGGCAGCCACTCGGCGACAGCGACCTTGTCGAATGGCCGGTGACGACGGCGCGTTTCGCGGGGCGCACATTGGCAGCAGGCGGCGGCGGCTTCATGCGCATGCTACCCTATGGCTTCACGCGCTGGGCGGTCGCGCGGATGAACGCCGAGGGGCATCCCGCCATCCCCTATTTCCACCCATTGGAAATCGACCCTGTTCAGCCGCGCTTCGCGGGCGCGCCGATCAAGTCGAAAATCCGCCACTATAGTGGCTTGGCGGCGATGGCCGGCAAGCTCCGCAAGCTGCTCGCCGATTTCGAATGGACGCGCGCCGACGCCTTGCTCCCCGCACAACAGCAACGTGCGCAGCCATGGCGCGCGGCGGCGTGAATGCGCCGATGCGTGCCGTGAGCGATGGTTTTTCCGGAGCGCCGCTGTCCGACGCGGCCGAATGGGACGCCTATGTGGCGGCGCACGTCGCTGCGACGCCGTTCCATAGCCGCGCGTGGTGCGAGGCGATCACGCAGGCGACCGGGCATCGCTGCCACCTTGTTACCACGCGCGATGCAGGCGGCGCGCTGACCGGCATCCTCCCGCTCCACCATATCCGCTCGCCACTCTTCGGCCAAGCGCTCGTCGGCAGCGGCTTTGCGGTCGATGGCGGTATCCTCGCCGATGATCCGGCGGTGGCCGCAACACTCGCCGAAGGCGCGGCCGCAATGGCGAAATCCCTCGGCGTGCCGTCGGTCGAATTGCGGGGCGGTTCACAGCCCGAAGGCGAGGGATGGGCGTGCGAAGATGACGTCTATGCGGGCTTCGCGCGCGATCTGGCGGGCGACGACGACGCCGAACTCCTCGCCATCCCGCGCAAGCAGCGCGCCGAAGTGCGCAAGGCACTCGAAAGCACGCAGACGGTGACGGCGGGCCGCGATGCCGTCGAACGGCGCGACCATTATCGCATCTATGCGACCAGCGTCCGCAACCTTGGCACGCCGGTCTTCCCCAGAAAGCTGTTCGATGCCGTGCTCGACGCGTTCGGCGATGAGGCGGACATATTGACCGTGCGCGAGGACGGGCGACCGGTGGCGAGCGTGCTCAGCCTCTATTGGCGCGGTACGGTGATGCCCTATTGGGGTGGCGGCACGACCGAAGCGCGGCGGCTGCGCGCCAATGAACTCATGTATTTCGCATTGATGCGCCGCGCGCGCGCAAGGGGCTGCACGCGCTTCGATTTCGGCCGCTCGAAGGTCGGGACGGGGCCTTTCGCATACAAGAAAAACTGGGGGTTCGAGCCGCAACCGCTCGTCTATGCCCGCTGGCTCGCGCCCGGCGAAACGCCGCGCGACACCAACCCGAACAGCGCCAGATACCGGCTGCAGGTCGATCTCTGGAAAAAACTGCCACTGTGGGCGGCGAACCGGATCGGACCGCTGATCGCGCGCGGGCTAGGGTGAGTCCAATGATCCGCAATATTTCGTCATTGCGAGCGAAGCGAAGCAATCCAGGGCGATTTACGCCCACGCTGGATTGCCGCGTCGCTTCGCTCCTCGCAATGACGAGGTGAGCCCGATGGCGGAAATCCTGTTTCTCGTCCACCGCGCGCCCTGGCCCCCCGACCGCGGCGACCGGATCCGCAGCTGGCATATGTTCGGGGCGCTGGCGAAGCTGGCGCCGGTGCATGTCGCGGCGCTCGCCGACAATGAAAAAGACGCCGAAGCTGCGCGCGAAAAAATGACGCCGCTTTGCGAAAGCCTGGCGATCGAAGTGCGCAAGGCATCGCGCCCGCTCGCGCTTGCGGGAGCCGTGCTGCGCGGCGAGCCCGTGTCGAACCGCCTGTTCCGGAGCGCAGCGCTGGCGCGCCATGTCGACGCGCTGATCGGGGAAGGCAATGTCAGCCATATCGTCGCCTTTTCGGGCCAGATGGCGCAATATGTCCCCGCCGATTTCGGCGGGCCGGTGCTGATGGATTTCGTCGACGTCGATTCGGCCAAATTCGCCACCTATGCGCAGCAGGACAAGCGCCAGCCGCTGAACTGGGTCCACGCCCGCGAAGCCCGCCTGCTCGGCGTATATGAGGCAGATGTCGCGCGCCGCGTCGATGCGAGCCTGTTCGTCAGCGAGGCGGAGGCGGCGTTGTTTCGCAGCCGAAGCGGGCTGGATACCGACAAGATACGCACGGTCGGAAATGGCATCGACACCGTTCGCTTCGATCCCGCGCTCGCATTCGATCCCGTCGATACGGGCGATGGGCCGCTGGCGGTCTTTACCGGGCAGATGGATTATCGCCCCAACATCGATGCCGTTCGCTGGTTCGCGAAGGATATCCTGCCGCTGATCCGCGCGCGTCATCCGCAAGCGCGCTTTGCGATCGTCGGCCGCGCGCCGACCGATGAGGTGCGCGCGATCGGCGCGCTGCCCGGCGTGACAGTCACCGGAGAAGTGCCCGACGTGCGGCCATGGCTTGCCGCTGCCGCTGCCGTCGTTGCGCCGCTGCTGCTCGCGCGCGGGGTGCAGAACAAATTGCTCGAGGCGATGGCCATGGCGCGGCCGGTGGTGGCAAGCGCTGCCGCCGCGACGGGCATCGACGCGGCGGCGGGCGAGCATCTGCTCGTCGCCGATGGCGCCACGGCGATGGCCGACGCCGTTTGCACGCTCTTTGACGACCCGGCGGCGGCCGCAGCCATGGGGCGAGCCGCGCGGGGACGGATGATCGCGCGCTACGGCTGGGATGCCCGCCTCGCGCCGCTGGGTGAATATCTGGGGCTGTGGAAGTGACGCGCTGGCAACGCCATCTCGCGGCGCTCGGGCTGCTCTCGGTTGCGATTCTCGCCATTTTTTGGCGCGACGCCAGCGATATGGCCGGCATCTGGTGGAACAGCTCGACCTTCACCCACTGCCTGCTGATGGTTCCGATGATCGGCTGGCTGGTGTCGCAGCGCGTCGCCCTGCTTCGTCCGCTGGTCCCGGCCTTCTGGTGGCCCGCCCTGCTGTGGATGGCCGGCGCCGGGCTGGTGTGGCTGGTCGGCGAGGCGGCGGGGGTGGGCCTCTTCCGGCAACTCGGCCTCGTGGTGATGCTCCAAGGGGCGGTTGCCGCTGCGCTCGGCGCCAAGCTGGTGCGCGGGCTGCTCTTTCCTCTGGGCTATGCGCTGCTGCTGGTACCGTTCGGCGAGGAACTGGTCCCGCTGCTCCAGACGCTCACCGCGCATATCAGCATGGCGTTGCTTCACCTCTCGGGTATCCGCGCCGAGATGGAGGGGGTGTTTATCACCACCCCCGCAGGTTTTTTCGAGGTTGCCGAGGCCTGCTCGGGCGTCAATTTCCTGATCGCGATGCTCGCCTATGCGGTGTTTGCCGCGCACCTCTGTTTCAAAAGCTGGACGCGGCGGATCGTCTTTGTCGCCGCGGCGCTCGCGACGACGATCCTCGCCAATGCGCTGCGCGCCTGGGGCACGATGGTCGCCGCCGGAATCTGGGGGATCGAGGCCGCGGGCGGGATCGACCATATCTTTTACGGCTGGATATTCTTCGGCGCCGTGATCCTGCTTGTCATGCTCGTCGCGCGCCGCTGGTTCGACCGGCCGGCGAACGATGTCGCGGTCGATGTGCGCGGGCTGGGCGGTCGGTCGCGTTTTACCGGGCGGGCCGGCGCGGTTCTGCCCACCGCGCTCGCTATTCCCCTTTTCTTCGTCGGCTGGGCGCATCTGGCCGGCGGTCGCAGCGCGCCGCTCCCCCAACCGATGGCGATCGCCACACCGGCGGGCTGGCGCGAGCTCATCGTCGAGCGCGCGCCGTGGTCGCCGCGCTTCGATGGCGCCGATCGGATCGAAGTGCGCCATTTCGTCGATGCAGCGGGACGCGGCGTCACCGTCGCGATCGGTGGTTACAAACGCCAGGCCGAAGGGCGCGAAGTCGTGGCTTACGGACAGGGCGCGATCGACCCTCGCAGCAAATGGGCGTGGAGCGCCTCGCTGCCCGCTATCGAGGGCGCAAAGACCGAGCGCTTGCTGCATCCCGGCCCGGTGCTGCGCGATGCCGCCACCTGGTATGTCGTCGGCGGCACCGTGACCGGCGATCCGCGGCGCGCGAAACTTGCGGGGCTTCGGGTGCGATTGCTCGGCGGCGACCCGCGCGCGCTGTCGCTGATCGTCTCGAGCGAGGAAGGGCGGGGCGGCCGCAATGCGATAGTCGATTTCGTTTCCGCGTCGGGCGGAGTCGCCGCGATGGCTGACCGCGCGCTGAAAACCCGCTAGACGGTCAATATATGTGCGGCATCGCGGGCATTTATCACGTCGAAACGGCAAAGCCCGTCGATCCCGCACGGCTGCGGGCGATGTTGCATCCGATGGCGCATCGGGGCCCCGACGGCTCGGGCACATGGGTGGCCCCCGGCGTCGGCCTTGCCCATCTCCGCCTCTCGATCATCGACATCGAGGGCAGCCCGCAGCCGATGGCGAGCGACGACGAAGCGGTCACGCTCACCTATAATGGCGAAATCTATAATTTCCGCGAGCTGCGCGCCGAGCTCGAGGATCGCGGTCACCGTTTCCGTACCAGCGGCGATACCGAGGTGATCATCGCGGCGTGGCGCCAGTGGGGCCCCGATTGCCTGCCCCGGCTCAATGGCATGTTCGCCTTCGCGATCCACGACCATGCGCGCGGCTGCCTTTTCCTCGCGCGCGACCGGCTTGGGGTGAAGCCGCTTCACTATGTGCGCCTCTCCGACGGTTCGGTCGCCTTCGCATCCGAACTCAAGGGGCTGCTGCGCAATCCGCTGCTGCGGCAGGAAGCCAATCTGACCGCGATCGAGGATTTCCTCGCCTTCGGCTATGTCCCCGACGACAATTGCATCGTCGCCGGCGTCGCGAAGCTGCCCGCGGGCCATTATCTGATGCTCGAACGCGGCAAGCCGGTTCCCGCGCCGGTGCGCTGGTGGGGCCCTGATTTCTCGAAACGCATCCGCGCGTCGGAAGGCGAAGCGGCGGAGCATCTCGTCCACCTGATGCGCGCCGCGGTGACCGACCGGATGGTCGCCGACGTGCCGCTCGGCGCCTTCCTGTCGGGCGGCGTCGATTCGAGCGCGGTCGTCGCGCTGATGGCCGAGGCGAGCGCGAAGGCGGTCAAGACCTGCACGATCGGCTTCGACCAGGCGGCGCTCGACGAAACCGCCTATGCGAGAGCCATAGCCGAGCGTTTCGCGACCGATCACCGGACGCGCACGGTCTCGTCCGCCGACTTCGCGCTGGTCGACCGGATCGCCGACATGTTCGACGAGCCCTTCGCCGACGCGAGCGCACTGCCGACCTACCGCGTCTGCGAGCTCGCGCGCGAGGAGGTCACGGTGGCGCTTTCGGGCGACGGCGCCGACGAAGCTTTTGCCGGCTATCGCCGTCTGGTCTTCCAGCATCAGGAGGAAAGGCTGCGCGGCCTGATCCCCGGTTTTCTGCGCCGCGGGATATTGGGCCCGCTGTCGCATGTCTGGCCGCAGATGGATTGGGCTCCGCGTCCGCTGCGTGCCCGCGCGACGCTTGCCAGCCTGTCGAAGAGCGGGGCGGAGGGCTATGCCGAAGCCGTCGGCGTGACGGGGGCGGCGCAGCGCGCGCGGCTTTTCAACGACGCCGCCGTTCGCGCACTGGGCGACCATGTCGCCGAGGCGCGCTACTGGCAGGCGATGCGCGAAGCCCCGGCGCGCGAACCGCTTGACCGCGCGCAATATGCCGACCTGACGATCTGGCTGCCGGGCGACATTTTGACCAAGACCGACCGGATGAGCATGGCGGTCAGCCTCGAGGCACGCGAGCCGTTGCTCGACTATCGCCTGATCGAATTCGCCGCGAGCCTGCCCGCGTCGATGCGCGTCAAGGGCGGGACGGGCAAGGCGATCATGAAGCAGGCGATGGAACGCTATCTGCCGCACGACATCCTCTATCGGCCGAAGATGGGGTTCGTGACGCCGGTGTCGGCGTGGTTCCGCGGCGCGCTTGCCCCGCAGGCGAAGGCGCTTGCGACCTCGTCGACGCTTGCGCGCGCGGGCTGGTTCGACATGGCCGAGATCGAACGCATCGTTGCCGCACATCAGTCGGGGCGGCGCGATCATGGCCGCCTGATCTGGCAATTCTTCATGCTGGAGAAATCGCTGGCGAAGCTGTTCGGGATATGAATGGGGCGACGGCTTTGGGGTGGGTGCGGATGTTCCCTTATCCGTCATCCCGGCGAAGACCGGGATCTCTTCGGAGCGTTAATCCGATAGGGTGAGATCCCGGCCTTCGCCGGGATGACGATGAAAAGAATGACAGCTTTCACTCGAAAGCTGCCATCTCGATCTGGCGTCGTGCGGGAAACCCCAAACAAATCACCACGCCATCTTAACGCTTCGCTGCTAGTCTCTCGCCGATGACGGTGCACCCCGCCTTTCTCACCCAGCGTGCCGAAGCCGCGCCGCTGACCGTTCGCGTCGTCGATCCGCTCGCACTGTCGGACGAGCTTGCGGCGGCGTGGGACCGGCTGGCCGACGAGGCGAGCGAACCCAACCCTTTTGCCGAGCGCTGGTGCCTGCAATCGGCGCTGCATCTGCTCGACCCCGAACGGCATGCGCGCCTCGTGGTTGTCCGCGACGGCGGCGACGGCCCGGTGATCGGCGTCATGCCGGTCGCGCCCGCGGCGCGGTACGGCCGCGTGCCGCTCCGTCACGTCGCCGGCTGGACGCATCCCAACCATTTTCTCGGGAGTCCCTTGGTCCGCGCCGGCTTCGAGCATCTGTTCTGGTCGATCCTGCTCGGCTGGTGCGATGCCGCGCCTTGGGCGCGGACGATGTTGCATGTCCAGCGCCTGCCGGACGGCGGCCCGCTGCATCGCGCGCTCATCGACGTTGCGCGGGTGCGCGGGGGCGAGGCGGTGGACGTGCACCGCGAGGAACGCGCGCTGCTCGACAGCCCGCTGTCGCCCGGGGAATATTGGGACAGTGCGGTGCGCGCGAAGAAGCGCAAGGAATTGCGGCGGCAGGCAAACCGTTTGGCCGATGAGGGCGCGGTCAGCTTTCGCCGCCGACAGGCCGGCGAGCCGGTCGAGCCATGGATCGCGGCCTTCCTCGACCTCGAAGCGCGCGGCTGGAAAGGACGCGCCGGATCGGCGCTCGCGAGCCACGGCGACACCGAGGCCTGGTTCCGCGCGGTGCTGACGGCGGCGGCGGATGCGGGCAGGCTCGACATGCGCGCGCTCGACCTCGACAGCCGGCCGCTCGCGATGCTCGTCAATTTCCTTTGCCCGCCGGGCGGCTTTTCGTTCAAGACCGCGTTCGACGAGGATTATGCGCGCTTTTCGCCGGGGGTGTTGCTTCAGCAGGCGAATCTCGACCTGCTGGACGACGACCGCATCGCCTGGGTCGACAGTTGCGCCGCGCCCGGTCATCCGATGATCGACAGCGTGTGGCGCGAGCGCCGCCGCCTCGTCTGGGTCAATGCGCCGCTATCGGGCACCGCCGACCGCCTGCGCTTCGCCGCGCTCACCCGGGTCGAAGCCTTTTGGCGGCGCTGGAAGCGCGCCGCGCCCGCCGCTATGGAAGATCAGGATTTGCCATGACCGAGCACCAGACCCTCGCTCCACCGGTTTTTCCGGCCGAAACGCTGGACCGGATGGCGCAGCTCTATCCGTTGCAGGCGGGATTGCTGCATCACCGCCTTCCCGACCATCCGCTGCTGTCGATCGAAGCGCTGGCCAAGCTTGGCGAAAGCCTGCCGGCGAGCGAGGTCGAATATAATCCGGGCAATGTGCCGATCGGCATCCGCCCCGAGGATGTGCCCTCGAACGGCCTCTCGATCGGCGAGACGATCCGCACGATCGACAGCAACGGCAGCTGGGCTGTTCTCAAGAATATCGAGAATGTGCCCGCCTATCACACGCTGCTGATGGACCTGCTCGGCGAGCTGGAATCGGTCGTGATCCCGCGCACCGGCGCGATGCTGACGCCGCAGGGGTTCATCTTCATCTCTTCGCCGGGATCGATCACGCCGTTCCACTTTGACCCCGAGCATAACATCCTGCTCCAGCTCAGGGGCCGCAAGGTGATGAACGTCTGGCCTGCGGGCGACGAACGCTTCGCGCATCGCCGCGAGCACGAACGCTATCACACGGGCGGGCACCGCAACCTGCCTTGGGAAGACGCCTATCATGGCGACGCGCAGCAAGTTCCGCTCGGCCCCGGCGACGCGGTGCTGATGCCCGTGATGGCGCCGCATTTCGTCGCCAATGGCGATGCGCCCTCGATCTCGCTGTCGATCACCTGGCGCAGCGAGTGGAGCTATCGCGAGTCCGAGGCGCACGCCGCCAATGCCACGCTGCGCCGTATCGGCCTCGACCCCGCGATGCCGCCGCGCTGGCCGAGCTATGCCTGGGCGAAAACGGTCGGCTGGCGGATCGCGCGGAAGCTCAAACTGGTGTCGTGATATTCGGGTTCACGCGGAGACGCGGAGGCGCGGAGAAGCTGGTTCGGGCCGGCAGGCCTCCATTTCCAGCTCCGATGCGCCGTGCCGCAGCGCAGAAGAAGAAAGCTGCTTCGCGGCTAGCGCGACCTCTCCGCGCCTCCGCGCCTCCGCGTGAACAAAAAATAGCCGCGTTCGGGGCCTTCACGTCGCCCCAATGGCGCGCATGACAGATTGCTTTCAATTGGCGCCGATTGCGGTTATGGGCGCGCATCCCGATATTTCGAGCCCATAGAGGATAGATGGCGAAAGAAGAACTTCTGGAAATGCGCGGCCAGGTGGTCGAACTGCTGCCCAACGCGATGTTTCGCGTCAAACTGGAAAATGATCACGAGATTCTGGGCCATACGGCCGGCAAGATGCGCAAGAACCGCATCCGCGTTCTCGTGGGCGACGAGGTGCTCGTCGAACTCACTCCCTATGACCTGACCAAGGGTCGGATCACCTATCGCTTCAAGTGAGCGGCGCGGCGACCATGCCGGCCCTGGTGCTCGCTTCGACCTCGCCGCGCCGGCGCGAATTGCTGGCGCGGATCGGGCTGGAGCCCGCGCGTATCGCGGCTCCTGAAATCGACGAGACACCGCTGAAGGGCGAGCTTCCGCGCGATTATGTCGCCCGGCTCGCGCGGGGCAAGGCGCTCGCGGTCGAACGCGCGCCGAACGAAGTCGTCCTTGCGGGCGACACGACGGTGGCGGTCGGGCGCCGCATCCTCGAAAAACCAGCCGACGAAGCCGACCTGCGCCGGATGCTCGCACTGCTGTCGGGGCGGCGTCACCATGTCTGGTCGGGCGTCTGCGTCGTCGGGACCGATGAGCGTCCGCGCGTCCGCGTCGTCGACACGATCGTCGCTTTCAAGGCGCTGAGCGCCGCCGAGGTCGACCTTTATGTCGAAAGCGGCGAGGGGATGGGCAAGGCGGGCGGCTATGCGATACAGGGGCGCGCCGAAACCTTCGTGCGCTTTTTGTCGGGCAGCCATTCGAATGTCGTCGGCCTGCCGCTTTTCGAAACGCGGGCGCTGTTGACGAGCGCGGGAATCCCGCTTGGCTGAGTGGCTCTATGAAGCCGGGATCGGCGAGGCGCGCGCGGCGCTGGTCGCGGACGGCGCGATCATCGAGGCGCGCATCGAACGCGAAGCCGAGGGGCCGCGCGTCGGCGCGATCGTCGGCGCGAAACTCATCGAGGCGGGCAGGGGCGGCAAGGGTGCGCTGGTCGCGCTCGACTGGCCAGGCGAACCGCCGGCGATGCTCGCCGGATTGCCGCCGTCGACCTCGACCGGGGCGCGGCTGC
>CBJKNR010000081.1:0-10895 GCA_966417555.1 uncultured Sphingopyxis sp. | reverse complement strand
CGCGCTAACGGCTTCGACCGCACCCGAACCACCCGAGGTCGCAGCCTTTTCAAAGGCAGTGCCGCGAACGGTCAGAACGAGCTTCGCGTCCGACGATTCGACCGTCGCGATCGCGTTGCCGGCATAGATCGGACGCGTGAAGGTCTTGGGACCCTCGACCGACAGGATTTCCGAAATCTGCATGACGTCGAGCAGCGCGGCGACGCGCGGCGCGATATTCTTGCCGGTGGTGGTGGCGGGCGCGACGAAAGCGTCATGGCTGGCCATCAGCTCGGCGACGAGCGGCGCGATATTCTCGGGCAGATTGTGACCGAAAGCGGCGTTGTCGGCGACATGGACCTTGCCCACGCCGGCGATTTCCGACGCGGCTTTCGCGACGCCGTCGACGCCAGCACCCGCAACAAGCAGGTGGACTTCGCCGAGCTTCGACGCGGCGGTCACCGCGGCGAGCGTGGCATCCTTGACGGCGCTGCCGTCATGTTCGACCCAAACCAGAGTTTTCATCTCTAAATTTCCCTCTAATCCGTTCGGGCTGAGCCTGTCGAAGCCCTGCCCTTTTCTTTCGACGTTCCCGAAAAAGAACAGCCCTTCGACAAGCTCAGGGCGAACGGGGTGGAATATCTTAGCTGTGGACGCCCATCGCCTTCAGCTTGGCAACCAGTTCATCGACATCGGCGACCTTGACGCCGGCCGAGCGGACGGGCGGTTCCGAAACCTTGATCGTCTTGACGCGCGGCGCGGTGTCGACGCCGTAATCGGCGGGAGACTTGGTATCGAGCGGCTTCGACTTCGCCTTCATGATGTTCGGCAGCGAGGCATAGCGCGGCTCGTTCAGGCGAAGGTCGGTGGTGACGATCGCGGGAAGCTTCAGCTTCACCGTCTCGAGGCCGCCGTCGACTTCGCGCGTGACGTTCACGCTGTCGCCCTCGACATTGACGGCGCTGGCGAAGGTGCCCTGCGCCCAGCCGGTCAGCGCGGCGAGCATCTGGCCGGTCTGGTTGTTGTCGTCGTCGATCGCCTGCTTGCCAAGGATGACAAGGCCGGGCTGCTCGGCGTCGGCAATCGCCTTGAAGATCTTCGCGAGCGCCAGCGGCTCGACCGCATCGTCGGTCTGGACCAGAATGGCGCGGTCGGCGCCCATCGCGAGCGCGGTGCGCAGCGTTTCCTGCGCCTTGGCCGGGCCGACGCTGACGGCGACGATCTCGGTCGCGACGCCCTTTTCCTTCAGGCGAATCGCTTCTTCGACAGAAATCTCGTCGAACGGGTTCATCGACATCTTCACATTGGCGAGGTCAACGCCGGTGCCGTCGGCCTTTACCCGCGGCTTTACGTTGTAATCGAGCACCCGTTTGACGGGGACGAGGATTTTCATGGGCTCAAAGCTCCTCTCAGCAAATTGTGCACTGCGCCATAATTGGCGTTTACGTAAACGTCAACCAGCAGTCCCTATTTCCTCTCCCCTTGGGGGAGAGGATAGGAAGACTTGGTCCGAAGGACCTGGTCGAACTTGGTGAGGGCCCGGACATTGCCGCCCTCACCGCTGCGACCAGGCAGCAAGCTGCCAAGTCTCGCTGCCTCTCCCCCGAGGGGAGAGGCAATTTCGCGTCACGCCGCCTTGGCGACCTCGGCGACGATCTTCTTCGCCGCATCGCCCAGATCGTTGGCCGCGACAATCGGCAGGCCGCTGTTGGCAAGGATGTCCTTGCCCTGCTGGACGTTCGTACCCTCGAGGCGGACGACGAGCGGAACCGAGAGATTCACTTCCTTCGCCGCGGCGACGATGCCCTCGGCGATGATGTCGCACTTCATGATGCCGCCGAAGATGTTGACGAGGATGCCCTCGACCGCCGGGTCCTTGAGGATGATCTTGAACGCCGCGGTGACCTTTTCCTTCGAGGCGCCGCCGCCGACGTCGAGGAAGTTCGCCGGGAAGGCCCCATTGAGCTTGATGATGTCCATCGTCGCCATCGCGAGGCCGGCGCCGTTGACCATGCAGCCAATGTTGCCGTCGAGCTTGATGTAGGCGAGGTCATATTCCGACGCCTCGACCTCGGCCGGATCTTCCTCGGTCAGGTCGCGGAGTTCGGCGATATCCTTGTGACGGAACATCGCATTGCCGTCGAAGCCGAGCTTCGCGTCGAGCACGAGCAGTTCGTCACCGTTCGCGCCTTCGCACACGGCCAGCGGGTTGATCTCGATCTGCTCGGCATCGGTCGCGAGAAAGGCGTTGTAGAGGCCGGCAAGGACCTTCGCGGCCTGCTTGGCGAGATCGCCCTCGAGTTCGAGCGCGGCGGCGACGCTGCGGCCGTGGTGCGGCTGCAGGCCCGTCGCGGGGTCGATGGTGATCGTGTGGATCTTGTCGGGCGTGTTGTGCGCGACAGTCTCGATGTCCATCCCGCCTTCGGTCGACGCGACCACCGCGATGCGGCTCGACGCGCGGTCGACGAGAAGCGCGAGATAATATTCCTTTTTGATGTCGGCGCCGTCGGTGATGTAGAGGCGGCCCACCTGCTTGCCGGCTTCGCCGGTCTGGATTGTCACCAGCGTGTTGCCCAGCATTTCCTTCGCATGGCTCTCGACTTCCTCGAGCGTCCTGGCGAGGCGGACGCCGCCCTTCGCGTCGGGGCCGAGTTCCTTGAACTTGCCCTTGCCGCGACCGCCCGCGTGGATCTGCGACTTCACGACATAGAGCGGCCCCGGGAGCTGCTTCGCGGCTGCAACAGCCTCTTCGACGCTCATCGCGGCGATGCCCTTGGGCACGGCGACGCCAAATTTCGCGAGCAGTTCTTTCGCCTGATATTCGTGGATGTTCATGAGGTCTACCGGGCCTTTCGACTCTGTAAGGGAGAGGATCGGCGCCGCCTAAGCACAAGTTTGGCGGTAAGGCTACCCCTGGCGGGCAGTTGAGGTCGGCGCACGCGCAAGGGTTTCGGCTGGCCGATCCGTCTTGCGGATGACGGCCCGCATCCGGGCTGATAACCGGGCATGGCCGCGGATCGGGACGAGGGAGGCGAAGATGCAGATAAAGCTTCTTGTTTTGGCGGTTGCGGCGCTTGCCGGTCAGGGCGCCGCGATGGCCCAGGTGGAGCAATCGCTCGATGTGCAGATCGTCGAAGCACCGAAAATCGTCCGGATCGGCGCGACCGGCCAGCTCGTCTATGAACTCCACCTCACCAATTTTTCCAGCCACCCGCTCGAACTGAACGGGCTCGTGATCAAGGCTGGCGACATGCCGATCAAGACGTACAGCCGGGACGAATTGCCCAAGGCGATCGATCTCGTCGGACCGCCCGAAGCCAATGCGCGGATCATTCCAACCGGCCGCCGCGCCGTCGTCTATATCGGCGCGCCTGTCACGGCCGACTTTGACCGCGGATCGATCTCGCACAGCCTGACGCTGAGCAAGATCGACACCGATGAGGGTGATTTCACGGTTTCGGGCGGCGCGGCAACGCCCGAAATCGCCGCGCTGCCCCGCCTGTCGCCGCCGCTTCGCGGTGGCCCGTGGGTCGCCGTGTACGATCCCGGCATGGAGCGCGGCCATCGCCGCGTCTTCTACGCCACCGAAGGGTCGGCCACGCTGCCCGGCCGCTTCGCGATCGACTGGATGAAGATCGACACGAGCGGCAAATTATCGTCCGGCGACGCCGATATTCCGGCTAACCATTTTGGCTTCGGTGCCGAGGTGCTCGCGGTCGCCGACGGCACCGTCGTTGCAGTTCGCGACGATGTACCGGACCCTCCCACCATATCGGGCCGGCCGCGCCCCGGTATCGCCGACGCCAGCGGCAATTTCGTCATGCTCGACATCGGCGGCGGGCGCATCGCGGTCTACGAGCATCTGAAACAGGGCGCGCCCGTTGCCGTCGGAGATCGCGTCAGGGCGGGGCAGGCCGTCGGCTTCCTCGGCTTCACCGGCCAGGCGAGCGCGCCGCACCTCCATTTTCACCTAGCCGACCGCCCGTCGATCCTCGGCGCCGAGGGCCAGCCCTATGTCTTCGCGTCGCTGACGCGGCTCGGACAATATGAGACGATCGACAGTTTTTTCCGGGGCGAGACATGGCCGCCCGTCGATCGCAGCGAAACCGTCCGTGACAGCTTCCCGCCGCCGAATCTCGTCGTCCGCTTTTCGGGGGACTGAGGCTAGCGCAGCGCGCAGAGCGCGGCCGAGCTCGTCGATACCGTCAGGATCTCTGGGTCCTTGAGCGCGCGGACCTTGCGGAAGAACTGGTCGAGCGTCAGGTCGGTGACGTGCTTGTCCTTGAGGCTGCCGAGCGCCGACAGGCGGCGGAGCTGGAGCAGCGACAGCCGGTCGACCATGCGTTCGGCCATGCACGCCGACATCGCTTTCGAGAGGCCGGCGTTCTGCAGGCCGGTGCGGAGCCGCGTCTCGGGGGTCGCGCATCCGGCAAGCGCGAGCGAAAGGGCAAGCAGCGGCAAGGCAGCGAATTTCATATCCTTACCTTCCGTGATATTCGGCGACCGCCGACGACACCGACTGCATCAGCGCCATACGCGCGGGGATGCCCGCGGTCGTGCTGCCCATCATCACGACGATCGCATAGCGGGTGCCGTCGGGCGCGGTCGCGATACCGATGTCGTTATAGCCCGCGGTCATCCCGCCCAGATTCTGCCCGGTTCCGGTCTTGTGCATGAACTGCCAGCCCGGCGGCAGCCCGGCCTTCAGCCGCTTCGGCCCGCTCTTCGTGCGGCTAAGCACGCCTTGCAGATATTCGGTAGAGGCGGGCGACAGCAGCGTCCCGCGCGCAAGCCGCGTCAATGCGCTGGCGATCGCCGCAGGGCTCGCGCCATCGACCGGATTGGCGAGATAATTGTTCATCGCGGCCTGACGCGTCGAGGTCGACAGCGCCGAGCGGGCGGCCTCGAAGTTGCGGCCGACCGAATAGCTTTGTTGCCAGGTCAACCCTGCGGTACCGGCTTGCAGCAGCCGTTCGCCGGGGCCGAAGCGGATCGATCCCAGATCCTTTTTCGCAATGAAGGCGCGCACCGCATCGGGGCCGCCGACAGTACGCAGCAGGCTGTCGTTCGCGGTGTTGTCGCTATGCGTGATCGCGGTCTCGATCAGGTCGCGCACGCTCATCGTCACTGATCCTTCGGACCGGACGCGCGCGGCGAGCGGCTGGTGGAACAGCGTCAGGTCCTCGGGACCGATACGGACGCGCTGATCCATCGTCAACCGTCCCTGGTCGACCGCGTCGAGCACCGCCAGCGTGACCCACAGTTTCGACACACTCTGCTGGGGGAAAAGTTCGGCGCCGCGCTGCGAGAGCGACCATTCGCCGTCGATCCGCTGCACCGCGATGCCGGTCTTGCCCGGAAAGGCGCGCCACAATTCATAGATGCGATCATTGAGGCCGGCGGGGGCGCGGCGGAAGCCGGGATCCACGGGCCCCGCCGGACGCGGCATCGCCGAACGGACAGGCTGGCCGATCGGCACCGTCACCGAACCGGAAGGACCTCGCACTGCAGCCTGATGCTGCGCGCGCGGCTTCGGCACGATCGCGGCGCTGCTGACACAACCCGCGAGCACCGCGGCGCTCATCATCAAGGCGACGAGCGGCCTGGCGGACAATCTAGACTTCATTCAAACCCCGCACCTGCGACTTCGTATATTTTGTCCCCATCGGAGGCCTCGATCCGTCACGCAGCGGCGCGCGGCAGGCCAGCATTTTGCGGTGAATGATTCTTCTGCCGCGACCAATGGCGGAACTTCGCGGAATTCAGGGCGCCGGCTTCGCCAGGACCATGTCGGGGTAAAGCCGCTTCAGCGCCGCGAGCTTGGGCGCATCCCAGCGCCGGATATAGCCGTTTCCGGGATTACGGCGCATGAAATCCTGATGCTCGGCTTCGGCGGGGTAGAAGCGCTTGTAGGTTTCGATCGGCACGGCGATCGGCTTGGCGAAATATTTGCCGCCGCCGATCTGCGAAAGATAGGCCGTCGCGACCTGGCGCTGGCTGGCGTCGAGCGGAACGATCGCAGCGCGATATTGCGGCCCCGTATCGGGCCCCTGCCGATTTTTCAGCGTCGGGTCGGCGATGACCGAAAACAGGATGCGAAGCAGGCTGCCATAGCTGACCTGGCCTGGATCATAGACGATGCGAACCGCCTCGGCATGACCCGACTTGCCGTCATGGGTCCGTTCATATCTGGCAGTCGCTGCGCTGCCGCCATGATAGCCCGATTCGACCGAAATCACGCCCTTGACGTTGGAAAAGACACCCTCGACTCCCCAGAAACATCCGCCCGCGAGTATCGCGGTCGCGCGCTTCGCCTTGACGGCGGGATCGGTGACAGCTGCGGGCAGCTTGACAACGCTTTCGGCCTGCGCCGGTGTGCATTGGGCGACGATCGCCCCCGCCACCAGCGCCGCGACGGCGCGAAGGGATAGTGCGCGCCGCAGCGGCGTCACGCCGGAATCGGCAGCGCCGGCTGATTGAGCACGATCCAGGTAGCGCCAATCGCGAAACCGGCGAGCATGGTCAGAAACCAGTCGGAGCGAAGCATGGAGAGCATGTGGGCCTCTTTTCATATCATATCGTTTCGCGGCTTTGACCGCTTTGGTTACACCGACGATATGGAGCGCCCCGACCAGCCGTGCAGTGATGGCCGTCACCTTAGACAAAATGACTTACCATCCGGTGAACCGGGCAGTTAACCGCCGTTCAGGTGCAAATAGGCGCCGCCGGCCGGATTACAAGACCGATCGGTATAAAAATAATATTGCGCGAGATTTTTCCGCGGAGGCCGCCTCAACTGAGCGCAGCGCACGCCTGCTGGATACGCACGCACGCTTCCTTGAGCACCGCTTCGGACGTCGCATAGGACACCCGGAATGCCGGCGACAGGCCGAAGGCGCCGCCATGCACCGCGGCGACGCGCGCCGAATCGAGGAAATAGTCGATCAACGCCTCGTCGCTGTCGATCACATGGCCTGCAGGCGTCTTCTTGCCGATGCACCCCGACGCATCGGGATAGACGTAGAAGGCACCGTCGGGGACGGGACAGCTCAGCCCCGGCGCGTCGTTGAGCATCGCGACGACCATGTCCCGGCGCTTCCTGAAGGCGGCATTGCGGTCGTCGAGGAACTGCTGCGGCCCGCCGAGCGCCGCCGCGGCGGCGGCCTGCGCGATCGAGCAGGGGTTCGAGGTCGATTGCGATTGCAGCTTGCCCATCGCCTTGATGATCCACGCGGGGCCGCCCGCATAGCCGATGCGCCAGCCGGTCATCGCATAGGCTTTCGAGCAACCATTCACCGTCAGGATGCGGTCGATCAGATCGGGGCAGCGCTGCGCGAAAGTCGAAAAGGCGAAATCGGCGTACCAGACATGCTCGTACATATCGTCGGTCATCACCATCACATGCGGATGACGGCGGATCACCTCGCCGAGCGCGTCGAGTTCCTCGCCCGAATAGGCGGCACCCGACGGATTCGACGGCGAGTTGAACATCACCCAGCGCGTCTTCGGCGTGATCGCCGCGTCGAGCTGCGCCGGCGTGATCTTGTAATTCTGCGCCGCGGTGCCCTCGATGATCACCGGCGTGCCGCCCGCGAAGGCGACGATGTCGGGATAGCTCACCCAATAGGGCGCGGGGATGATCACCTCGTCACCCTTGTCGACGGTCGCCACCAGCGCATTGAACAGCGTATGCTTGCCGCCGACGTTGACCGAAATCTGGTCGAGGCCGAAGTCGAGGCCGTTGTCGCGGCGGAACTTGCCGCGGATCGCTTCCTTGAGCGCCACCGTGCCGTCGACGAGCGTATATTTGGTCTGTCCGTTCCGGATCGCCTCGATCGCCGCTTCCTTGACGAAATCGGGCGTGTCGAAATCGGGTTCGCCCGCGCTGAGGCCGATCACATCGACGCCCGCGGCTTTCAGCGCCGACACGCGTGCGGTCATCGCGAGCGTCGCCGAAGGCTGGATGCGGTTGAGAGCGGCGGAGACATGGGGCTTCAGCGACATGACGATATCTTCCGTGGGCTTGCGCGGTCGGGCTGCAAAGGGACAGGAAATTGCGCGGAGCCGCGCCTAAAGCCTCCGACCGATATTCGCAAGCGCGCAGCTTGATAATTTAGCTATGCAGCGGGCAGGTCAGCCTGCCCTGGTCCCCGCCGTATCGACGAGGCGCGCTGGCACGAGCCCGCGCAGGCTGTTGCCGATGAAGAAGCCGCCATCGAGGTCGGCGAGACGCAGGTGCGATTCGACCGCGCGCCCCTTCTCGATCAGTTCGGCGCGCAGGACCCCGGGAAGCAGCCCCAGCGCAAGCGGCGGCGTGAGCAATTGGCCGTCGCGCTCGACGAAGATATTGCTCCAGCTGCCCTCGGTAACGAACCCCGGCTCGTCGACGAAGACGACCTCTGCAGCGCCGCTTTCGTGCCGCGCGGTGTCATAGGCGGCGCGCAGGCTGGTCTTGTGCATCAGCCGGAAATCGCCGGCCGCCATCGGCGCGGCCCGCACCGCGACCGGCACCGGCAATTCGGCAAGCCGCGGCAGCGGCGAGACCTCGATCGCAAGCGCACCGGAGGGCGCAAGCCGCATCCGCACGCGCGCGGCGCTGCGCAGGCGGAAGGTCGCCGACTGCAGGCTGTTGCGCGCGCCATGCCGGTCGAAGGTGAAGCCCAGGTCAGCGGCGCTGGCCTTCATCCGCGCGAGATGGCCTTCCAGACGCTGGACACCCTCGACAGGGTCGAACAACATCGTTTCAATCAGGTCGAAGCTTTCGCCCGCAGCGCCCACAAATTCCCCCTTGGCCAGACATTCGCGCCATTCCTCAACCGGTTCGCTGTCGGCGACGATTCCGGAGCCCAGCCCCAGCGTGGCGCACATCGCGCCGTTCTGCAACCCGGTCTGCGGTGGAAATACCAGCGTCCGGATCGCCACATTGAAGGCGGCATCGCCGCCGGGCTCGATGAAGCCGATCGAACCCGTGTAGAGCCCGCGTGCGCCCTCCTCCAGCGCATCGATGATCTCCATCGCGCGCACCTTGGGAGCACCGGTGATCGAGCCGCAGGGAAAAGCCGCGCGCAATATATCGACCGCGCCGGCACCGGCGGGCAATCGCGCACTGACGTCGGAGACGAGCTGGTGGACGGTCGGGAAGCTCTCGACGCGAAACAGGTCGGGCACCGCGACCGACCCTGGCACGGCGACGCGCGACAGATCGTTGCGGATGAGGTCGACGATCATCAGATTTTCGGCGCGCTGCTTGGGGTCCGCCGCCAGCGCACGCGCTGCTGCGGCATCGGCTCCGACATCGCCAAGACGCACCGCCGTCCCCTTCATCGGCCGCGCCATGACCTGACGCCCGCGCAGCGCGAAAAAAAGTTCGGGCGAATGCGACACGATCGCCTGTTCGCCGGTCCAGATCACCCCGCCATAGCCCGCGCGCGCGGTCTGCCGCAGCCGCGCATGCACAGCAAGCGGGTTGCCGGCGACAGGCACATCGGCGCGAAAGGTGAAATTTGCCTGATAGATATCGCCGGCGCGGATCAGTCCGAGGACCGCGTCGATCGCCGCCAGATAGTCACCCCGCGCGACCCTTGGCCGGGGGCGGCCGACCCACGCCGAGGCCGGATCGGGAAGCAGGCCGGGCACCGCGCCGGCATCGATCCGCCCGACCCTTTCGAACAATCCGAACCAGCCGAGCGGCGCGTCGCCGGTTTCGGCAGCCAGCGGTCCGCGCCAGGCCGGGGCGAGTCCCTTGCCCGCCTCGTAGGAAAGATAACCCGCGGCATGGAGCCCGCGCGCGGCTGCCGTCTCGAGCGCCGCGAGCAGGGCCGGAACCTCGGCGGCCGAATGCGCGGCGAGCACCTCGACCGGATCGGCGAACAGCCTCGCCGCCGCCGCGCCCTCGACGCGCGCATCGTCGAGCAGCACGAAGGGCGGACAGCCCGGTCCCGGAAGAGGGATCGCCTCGCCGCCGCCTGCCATCGCTATCTCACGGAAATCGGTCGCGCGCCGGCCGCGATCAGCGGTCGCGCTTCATGCGAATCGTGCGGCCACCGTTGATCGTGGCGAAATAGCTGCCCATGGACGCCACCTTGATCTTCACCTTGTCGCCGGTTCTGGGCTCGCGCGGCAGGTTCGTGGTGTCGATCTGTACCCACACCGAGCCATCCTCCATGGCCAATGTATATTTGCCCGACCGGTCGGCGCCGACCGAGCGGATCGTCGTTTCGACTTCCTTGATCTCGTCTTCGTCGCCGCCAAAAATTCCGCCCAGTTTGGGAAAGGAAAAGCCGAACAGGCTGCGCCGCGTCTTCTTCGCGGTTTCGCGGTCGGTAAAGGTGATCTCGCGCGCTTCGTCCGCGGCCGACAACTCACCGACCTCGCGGTCGAAACAGGCGAGCCGCGCCGAAGAATCGGCGATGTCGCGGCACGCATAGAGCTCACGGATCTGTGCGGGGGGCACCGGTGGCGCCTTGTCCTTCGCAGTGGCAGGTGTCGCAACGGCGCAGGCGAGAATGACAAGCGGCGCGGCGATGCGCGGTAACGGCGGCAGCATTGGCAAAACCCCTTGGCGAGACAGATGGGCATTGCCTAGCGGCAGCGACTGGACGCCGCAAGCAAGCGCAGTTGCAAATCACCGCTTACTGACCCTAGTGTAAGGAACCCCGCCTATCTCGAGAGGATTCCCGCCCCCGATGGACAGCCATTTTTCCTGGTCGACCGGCTATAACCACCCTACCGACTGGGATCAGGCCTTCGCCCCGCTGTCGCTCCCCGATATGCTCGCCGCCAGCGTCGCACGGCGCAGCGAGGCCCCGATGCTCGACTTCATGGGGCGGCAGTTCGGCTATGCCGAGGTCGCCCGGGGGGCAGCGCGCGTCTCGCGCGGGTTTTCACAACGCGGAACCGGCCAGGGCAGCGGCGGC
>CBJKNR010000080.1:0-10918 GCA_966417555.1 uncultured Sphingopyxis sp. | reverse complement strand
TACTCGTCGGCCAGCACCGGTCCGTCGGTGGACCGGACCAGCTCGAACAGGCGGGTGGCAGCGGCGTCGAGCGGCTTGGGTGGGCGGTTGAAATTGCCGTGGATGTGACAATGGACATCATGCTCGCGCGACACCGCGGCGACCGCATCGCAAAGCGCCGCCTCGGCGGCGGCCATCGCATCGGGGGTCATCGGGCGCATGTTGACGCGCAGAATCGCGCTGTCGGGGACGACGTTGTTCGGTCCGCCGCCGTCGATCTTCGCCGGGTTGACCTTGAGGTCGGCCGACTTCAGCGCATTGAGGCGGAGCGCGAGGTCGGCGGCCGCGACGAGCGCGTTGCGGCCCTCCTCGGGATTGCGTCCGGCGTGCGCCGAGCGGCCGTGGATCAGAACCGAGAAATTGCCGCTCCCCGGCCGCGCCCCCGCGAGCGTGCCGTCGGGCAGCGCGGGTTCGTAGGTAAGCGCGGCGGTCTTGCCCTTAGCGAGTTCGGCGATCAGCGCGGCGGAGGCGTGGCTGCCCGTTTCCTCGTCGCTGTTGATCATTACGTCGTAGCCGACACGGGTCGCGAGCGGCGAGGTTTCGAGCGCCGTCAGCGTCGCGAGGATCACCGCAATCCCGCCCTTCATGTCGGCAGTGCCGGGGCCGTTCAGCACGCCGGCTCCGCGCCATTCGAGCGTCTGGAACGGGTGGTCGGCGGCGAACACCGTGTCCATATGGCCGGTGAGCAGCAGCTGCACCGGCGCCTCGGGGCGCACGCGAAGATGCAGGTGATCGCCGCGCTGCGTGGTCCGGATGTTGCCCGCGGCGTCGACGCTCTCGACCGGATCGGGCGCGACAAGGCGCACCGCGCCGGGCAGCGCGGCGAAGGCGTCGGCAAGCAGGCCCGCGACGGTCTTCAGCCCCGCGAGATTGCCGGTGCCGCTGTTCACCGCGGCCCATTTGTCGACCTGCGCGAGCATCGGCGCGTCGGCGGCACGCTCGATGATCGGCGCTTCGGCAGTCGTGATGGACGTCATGCCCCGGCTATAGACGCGCGGAACGCCCTTTTGCCACCCCCGGCGAACAGCTTTCGCAAGGCACTGTCCGTTTCGGCGGCGGCGGCCAAGACACGCGCGAATCGACTCGAATCGAAAATCATTAACCGAAATTTCGGGAGAGCCCGGTTACGCGTGCGGGAACGATGATGAGTGGGTCGATGACTGCTGCCTTTATCCTTGGCATCAACATGTCCGTGGCCGGTATTTTTGCCGTCGCCTTTGCCGTGGTCGCCGCGACGAACCGCACCGCGCGCGGCGCCGGGTGGCTTGCGGCCGGCTATGGCCTCGGCATCGTCAACACCGGCCTCGAATTCCTGCTGACGCGCCAGGTCGACCCCACCCCTGTCGGCATCGGCATATTCCTCGTCTTCCTGCTCGCGCTCAGCTTCGCGCTGGTCGGTGTGGCACGGCATTATCGCGCGCCGCCGCCTTGGGCGGCGATGGCGGGCATCTGGGTCCTGACGATCCTTGCCGTCCCGGTCATCTTCAGCATGATCTATGGCTCGATGGCGCGGCTGATGCTCTACCAGCTTCCCTATTTCGCGATGCAGACGCTGATCGGTCTCGTGATCTGGCGCTCGGGCCGCCGCCAGGCGCTCGACCTGCTGCTGATCGCGTTGCAGTTCGTTGCCGCGGCGATCTATGTCGCCAAGCCGTTCATCGCGGCGTCGATCGGCACGGCGAGCGCGCCGCAGGGCTATATGGCCACGACCTACGCCGCGATCTCGCAGAGCGGAAGCGTCGTCACGTTGATGGCGATCGCGCTCGTCATGCTGCTCGTGATGATGCGCGACACGACCGCCGAAATGGTTGCGCGGTCCGAAACCGATCCGCTTTCGAGCGTGCTCAACCGGCGCGGCTTCGAACATCATGCCGAACTGGCGCTCTTGCGCGGCGGCGAGGCGGCGGTGCTGATCGCGGCCGACCTCGACGATTTCAAAAAGATCAACGACAGTTTCGGCCACGCCGCAGGGGACGGCGTGATCGCGCATTTCGCCGCGATGCTGGCCGACGCGGCGCCGGCGAATGCGATCGTCGGACGCATCGGCGGCGAGGAATTCGCCGTCCTGCTTCCCGACGCCCTGCTGTCCGACGGCCGCCTTTATGCCGAAGCGGTGCGCACCGCCTTCGCCTCGGCGCACTTGCCGGTGCTCGGCGTCGACCGCATATTCACCGCCTCGTTCGGCGTCGCGCCGCGGAACCCCGGCGATACGCTTTTCGACCTGTCGCGCCGCGCCGACGCCGCGCTGTATCGGGCCAAGGCGGGCGGGCGGAACCAGGTCCGCGTTGCGCTGGGCGAACTGCCGCCGCCGCCGGCCGTGGAAGTCGCGTGACCCTGGAGCGGGATGACTTTACTCGGACTCGTCATTGCGAGGAGCGAAGCGACGCGGCAATCCAGAGCTTGCGTAAACCGCTCTGGATTGCTTCGCTACGCTCGCAATGACGTAGTGGATCGACGTAAAGTCATCCGACTCTAGACCGCGAGCAGCGGCGTATCTTCCTCGCGCGGCGGTGCGGGTTCGAAGCCGGGCAGGGGATCGAATTCCTCTTCGCTCAGCTCGATCGCGGCGAGGCCGCCGAGCTTGAAATGGCCGAGGCGGGGCTCTTCGTCGGACCGCCAGCTTTTGCCCAGATTCAGCGCGCTGATGAACAGGTCGCCGCGGCGTTCGAACAGCAGGTGCGGCGCCAGCGTCAGGGTCTGGCCGTTATATTGCGCCGTCACCAGCCGCTTGCGGGCGATGGCCTCCATCAATTTCAGTCGCGTGTCGTCCATTTTTCCGGATCGTTCGGGGAGGGAGATATTTTGTTGTGCGGTGCAACCTAACCTACGCGACCCCTGTTGAAAAGCGCCCATTGCCAATCGAATCCAATCGCGGCATAGCGCGCTGGCCCTTTCCTCCCCGGGTCCACTGGCGCTGCCGCGCCGACCAGAGGGTGCTTGCATGAACGAATTTCCCGATCGCTTCGGCCTGTCCGTCGATTCGCGACTGGCCGACTTCATCGAACAGCGCGCGCTGCCGGGGACGGGGCTCGACGCCGCCAGATTCTGGAGCGATTTCGCGGGGCTGCTGGACAAGTTCGCGCCCGAAAATGCCGCCTTGCTCGCGAAACGCGAGGAACTGCAGGCACAGATCGACAGCTGGCATCGGTCACGCGAAGGGCAGGCGCACGACCCGGCTGCCTATCAGGCGTTCCTGCGCGAGATCGGCTATCTCGTCCCTGAACCCGCGCCGTTTCAGGTCGGCACGGCGAATGTCGATCCCGAGATCGCGACGATGGCGGGACCGCAGCTCGTCGTGCCCGCACTCAACGCGCGCTTCGCCCTGAACGCCGCCAACGCGCGCTGGGGCAGCCTCTACGACGCGCTCTACGGCACCGACGCGCTCGACGCGCCGGCGGCAAAGCCCGGCGGTTACGATTCGGAGCGCGGCGCGGCGGTGATCGCGCGGGCAAAGGCTTTCCTCGACGACGCGGTGCCGCTTGCATCGGGAAGCTGGGCCGACTGGCCGGGCGGCCAGCTGACACTCGCCGATCCCTCGCAATGGGCAGGGAGCAAGCCCGGCGGCATGCTGCTCAAGCACAACGGCTTGCACATCGAACTGGTGATCGACCCCGCCAGCGCGATCGGTAAGACCGACCCCGCGGGCATCGCCGACGTCATCCTCGAAGCGGCGCTGACGACGATCATCGACCTCGAGGACAGCGTCGCCGCGGTCGACGGCGAGGACAAGGCGCTCGGCTACGCGAACTGGCTCGGCCTGATGCGCGGCGACCTCGTCGAAAGTTTCGGCAAGGGTGGCAAGATGGTGACCCGCGCGATGGCGGCCGACCGCGAATGGGCCTCGCCGTCGGGTGAAGCCTTTACGCTCCACGGCCGCAGCGTGATGTTCGTGCGCAACGTCGGCCATCTGATGACGACGCCGATGATCCGGCTCCCGAACGGCGCCGAGGCGCCCGAGGGTCTCTGCGACGCGGTGATCACCAGCCTCTGTTCGCTGCACGATTTGAAGGGCCTCGGCAGCCTGAAGAACAGCCGCGCCGGAAGCATCTATATCGTCAAGCCCAAGCAGCACGGGCCCGGGGAATGCAGCTTCACCAACCGATTGTTCGACGCGGTCGAGGATATGCTCGGCCTTGCGCGCCACACGATCAAGGTTGGGGTGATGGACGAGGAGCGCCGGACCTCGGCAAATCTTGCGGCCTGCATCGAGGCGGTGAAGGACCGCATCGTCTTCATCAACACGGGCTTCCTCGACCGCACCGGCGACGAGATTCATACCTCGATGCGTGCCGGCCCGATGATCCCCAAGGGCGAGATGAAGGCGAGCGACTGGATCGCCAGCTACGAGGACCGCAACGTCCGCATCGGCCTTGCGTGCGGACTTTCGGGCAAGGCGCAGATCGGCAAGGGCATGTGGGCGATGCCCGACCTCATGAAGGCGATGCTCGACGCGAAGATCGGCCATCCGAAATCGGGGGCGAACACCGCGTGGGTGCCATCGCCGACGGCCGCGACGCTGCATGCGCTGCATTATCACATGGTCGATGTTTTCGCGCGGCAGCAGGAGATTGCGGGCGAGGCGGTGCCATCGCTCGACCGTCTGCTCGCTATCCCCGTCGCGGCGGGGCGCAACTGGAGCGAGGCCGAAATCGCGCGCGAGCTCGACAATAATTGCCAAGGCATCCTCGGTTATGTCGTGCGCTGGATCGATCAGGGCGTCGGCTGCTCGAAGGTTCCCGACATCGACGACGTCGGCCTGATGGAGGACCGCGCGACGTTGCGCATCTCGAGCCAGGCGCTCGCCAACTGGCTGCTCCACGGAGTGTGTACCGAGGCTCAGGTCGACGCCGCACTCGCGCGCATGGCGGCCAAGGTCGATGCGCAGAATGCCGGCGATCCGCTCTACGAAAAGCTGACGCCCGACGGCATCGCCTGGCGGGCCGCGCGGGCGCTGATCTTCGAGGGCGTGACACAGCCGTCGGGCTATACCGAGCCGTTGCTGCATAAATACCGGCAGATGAAGAAGGCGGCCTGAGTGGCTGGCCGGTTTCGACCGGGAGCTGCCATAAATCCTCCCCGCTTGCGGGGAGGGGGACCGCCGAAGGCGGTGGAGGGGGCGGGCGGCCTGAAGCGACGTTACGTGAGGATGCGAGCCCCCTCCGTCAGCCGCTACGCGGCTGCCACCTCCCCACAAGTGGGGAGGATCTAACGTCCGCTCCCCACCCCAACCCGGCCATTCCACGAATTGACAGCGCTAACCCGTGCGCGCATAGCGCCGCCCGCCGGAGCGCGACTCCGGCATCAATCCGAGGACTGAACAATGGACCCCGACAGTAGACGTCGCACCATATGTCCGGCAGCCACGGCGGTCCGCCCGGGATAATTCCCGGCGCATATCCTGACGCTGGCGGACGCCAGATACAGGAGAAAAGCCGTGTTCAACGCTTTCGTTCGCGAGCCCGATCGCCTCGTCCGCGCCGATGCCGGCGCAGCCAACCCGCCCGCCCTCCTGTGGGCCGACATTGTCCATCCGACCGCGGAAGACGCCGCCAAGGCCGCTGCGCTGCTCGGAATCGCGATTCCGACCCTGCCCGAAATGCAGGAAATCGAACCCTCGGCGCGCCTTTACGAAGAGGCGGGCGCACAGTTCATGACGGTGCCGATCGTCGTCGGGCTCGACGGCGATGCGCCGCGCCTCGCGCCCGTCACCTTCATCCTCGGCGCGGCGAGCCTCGCGACGGTCCGCCACGCCGAAGCCGCGCCGTTCGAACAGGTCGTCGCGCGCCGGCTGCGCACCAACGGCACCACGACCGCCGAAACGCTGATGCTCGACCTGATCGAGGCGATCGTCGATCGCGTCGCCGATGTGCTCGAACGCAGCGCGCTCCACTGCGACACCGTATCGCGCGACGTTTTTGCGCGCAAAGCCGCGGGCGGCGGCGAAGGTCCGGCGCGCGACCTCGAAGCGATGCTCGGCCGCATCGGGCGCGAGGGCGACCTGCTCACCAAGCTTCGCGAATGCCTCGTCGGGCTCGCGCGGATGCTTTCGTATCACGGCACGCGCAGCGAAGGCAGCGCCCGCGATGCGCGTGCGCGACTCAAGACGATCCAGCGCGATGTGCAGGCGCTGAGCGATCATGCGAGCTTCCTGTCGGGCAAGATCAATTTCCTGCTCGACGCGACGCTCGGGCTGATCAACCTCGAGCAGAACCAGATCATCAAGATATTCACCGTCGCCGCGGTCGCCTTCCTGCCGCCGACGCTGATCGCGTCGATCTATGGGATGAACTTCGACCTGATGCCCGAATTGCGCTGGCAGTATGGCTATCCCTTCGCGATTCTGTTGATGATTTTCTCGGCGGTGCTGCCTTTCGCCTATTTCCGCAAGCGCGGGTGGCTGTGATGCGGGCGGGAGACAGGCGATGCGGGGCTTTCGCGCACGCTGGCTGCCGCCGCTCGCGGCCGCCGGCCTGACCGCCATGCCGCTGCCCGCCTTCGCGGCGGGCGGCGCGCACGGTGTCGACGATGCCGCGGTGGAGGAGGCGGGCGCCTGCCATCTCGAAAGTTGGGTCAGCGACCTCGGCGGCGGCGAACGGCTCGTCAACCTCAGCCCCGCCTGCACGCCGCGCGCTGCCGGCTGTCGAGATCGGGGCGGCCGTCCAGCAGATGCGCACGGAGCGCGGCCATCGCTGGCTGGCAGGCCCGGCGCTCAAATGGACGCTGCGCGAAGGCGGTCGCGGGCCCGCGATCGGATTGGCGGGTTCGGCGTTGCTCGATCTCGATACGGGGCGTGTCGACAGCGCCGCGCTCTACGTGCCGCTGAGCTTTTGCCCGGCCAAAAATCTCGGCGTCAATCTGAATGCCGGCCTGAATGCCGGCGGCGGACACAGCCGGGGCAAGGGCGCGTATCTCCTCTACGGCGCCCAGATCGATCTCACCGCGGCGAAGGGAATCCCAGTGATGGCGGAAATATTCGGACGGCCCGACGAGGCGCCCGCGTTCCAGGCCGGTGTGCGTTGGACCTTCGACCGCGACCGGATGGACCTCGATCTGCTCGCCGCGCGGCAGGGTGGGCCCGATGGCCGGGGCAGCGTCACGCTGGGTTTCACGATCCGCCGCTAATGGTGGGGCTTCGGCCATCGACCCTCTTGTTTGACGAAGGAATATAGGGTAGGTGGGTATGCTATGGCGCATCTTTCTTCCCGCCCCGATCTCGTCGCGCGTGTCCACCGTATTGCGGGGCAGGTTGCGGCGGTCGAAAAGGCACTGGCTTCCGACGAACCCTGCGCAACGGTGCTGCATCGCGTCGCGGCGGTGCGCGGCGCGGTCAATGGCCTGCTCGATGAGGTGATCGCCGAACATCTGAAGGAGCATGTCGCCTTGCCCGGCCTCGGCGACGCGGAACGCGCGGCGGGAGCCGAAGAGTTGCTTGCGGTCATCCGTCGCTACGCGAAATAGGACAGGCCATGTCCGAATCCGCCCCCACGCAGCATCTGCACGATTTCCTCGGCGCCTCGCACGACGAGAATGCGAAGCGCACCCTGTGGGTCGTCGCGCTGACCGCGGTGATGATGGTCGCCGAGATTGCGGCGGGCTACTGGACCGGCTCGATGGCGCTGCTCGCCGACGGCTTTCATATGGCGACGCACGCGGGCGCGCTCGGCCTCGCCGCGCTCGCCTATCGCTATGCGAAGAAGCATCGCCATAATCCGCGCTACAGTTTCGGCACGGGCAAGGTCGGCGACCTTACCGGCTTCGCCTCGGCGCTGATCCTCGGTATCTTTGCGATCGGGATCGCTGCCGAATCCTTCCTGCGGCTGATCGACCCCGTGCGCGTCGATTTCGCGAGCGCGACGCTCGTCGCGGTGCTCGGGCTCGCGGTCAATGTCGTCAGTGCATTGTTGCTGATGGGCGGGTATCATCATGGTCACGGGCACGGCCACGATCATCACGGGCATGACCATGATCACGCCCATGCCCACGTCCACCACGGGCACGACAATAATCTCCGTTCGGCCTATTTCCATGTCCTTGCCGATGCGCTGACCTCGCTGCTTGCGATCGGCGCGCTGCTCGCGGGGCGCTATCTCGGGCTCTACTGGATGGATCCCGCGATGGGCATCGTCGGCGCGCTCGTGATCGCGCGCTGGTCGTGGGGACTGATGCGCGACACCGCGGCGATCCTGCTCGACACGAACGATGACGAAGCCGCCGCGGCGATCCGTACCCGCGTCGAGGCGGCGGGGGCGGTGCTCACCGACCTCCATGTCTGGCGCGTCGGGCCGCAGGCCCGCGCGGCGATCGTCGAGGTGAAGGGCGATGTGTCGTGCGAGGAACTGCGCGATCGGCTGAAGGATATTGTGACGGTCGCGCATCTGACGATTGCGCTTCGCTGATCGACGACAAGGATTGCTTCGCGGCGAGATATCTGTAGAACATAAAGGGTACAAACCGGAGTGTCCCATGTCCGCTGCCGTCGATCCCGCTTACCGTCACTATCCGAAACAGGCGGTTTACCGCGCGCTCCGCGAGGCGGGCGGCGCGGCGCTCAAGCTCTATCACCTCACCATCGCCGACGCGCCGGTTGCCGACGAGGTCGAGGCATTGGCGGCGCGGTGGTTCGACGAGCAGGCGGCGGCTGTGCTGCAGCCGGGCGACCGCGGCTTCGTCATCCTTCACCGCTGCGGCGCCGACTTCTATTTCCTGCTCGTGTCGGCGTGGCGCGGAACGAACGAATTGTGGGAAGCGGTCTGGTACCGGCACGGCGACATGCCCGCCTTCGCGCCGTTCGATCCCGCCTATCCGCCGCAAGCGGGCGTCGCGCGGCCGACCTTCTGCGTCTGGGAGCTCGGCATCGTCGCGCACGAAAGCGCCGCGTGGGGCCGCTATCTCGCTTCACCGCGCGACGACGCGGCGCGCGCTTGCTGGCTTGAGGATGTCTTCGAAGGCACGGTATAGGCCGCCTCCCTTTTTGCAGGAGTTTTGACGTGCAGATCGCAGTGCTGACCTTCGACGGCTTCAACGAACTTGATTCGTTCGTCGCCGCGGCCATCCTCAACCGCCTCGGCGGGCAGGGGTGGAAGGCGCACATCACCGCGCCGACGCCTCAGGTGACGTCGATGAACGGCGTGACGATCGAGCGCCAGCAGCCGCTCGACTTCGCTGCCAAGGCCGATGCGGTGATCATCGGCAGCGGCGTCAAAACGCGCGAGATCGCGGCGGATCCGCTGATGCTCGGCCGCATCCGGCTCGACCCCGCGCGCCAGCTGATCGGTGCGCAATGCTCGGGAACGCTGCTGCTCGCGAAGCTCGGGCTGATCGGCGATCTTCCCGCCTGCACCGACCTGACGACCAAACCGTGGGTGATTGAGGCGGGGGTCGAGGTGCTCGATGCTCCCTTCGTGGCGCACGGAAATGTCGCGACCGCCGGCGGCTGCCTCGCGTCGCAATATCTCGCGGCGTGGATCATCGCGCGCCTCGCCGGAACGGCGGAGGCCGAAGAGGCGCTGCACTATGTCGCGCCGGTCGGCGAGAAGGCCGATTATGTCGACCGCGCGATGGCGGCGGTGCGGCCGTTCCTGCCGGTCGAGGCTCTGGCCCGCACCGCATAACTGGCGATCCCGTACAATACAGCTTGCCCCGGCCGGCTATAATCCGGCATTTTGCGCTATACGCAAATTGGGGGCAGGGCGATGACGGCACCGTTTAATTTCGGGCAGCTTAAATTCTTGAAGGCGTTGACCGAGGCGCTGTTCCACGGCGCCGAAATGGCCATCGCGCCCGATCAGGTCGTCGCCAACGTCTGCGACCTGTTCGGCAAGGTCGGCGGGACCAAGCTCGAGGAAATCCAGCTGTCGCTGACCGCGACCGAAATTGTGCTCGGCCCGATGTTTGCCGAGGTCGATGTCGAAACGCGCGTCGAGCGCATCGAGGACCGGCTGCGCGATAGCCGCATCGACCTGTTCCAAGACATGGGCCGGCTGCGCGGGATCATCTACGCCTGCTATTACGGCCATTGGCAGCCCGGGCTCGAACCCGGCGATCAGGATGCGAACGTCGCCAACCCCGTGCATCGCCAGATCGGTTTCACGCTGCCGAAGTTCCGCCAGCGCGGTGCGGGAGAGATGCCGCTCGAACCCGTCACCGGGCGCGAGATCGACCCGGCGCATATCCTCGATGCCGACAGCCTCGAGGACGAATATGACGTGATCGTCGTCGGTTCGGGTGCGGGCGGCGCGGTCGCGGCCTGGAATATCGCGGGCTGGGGCTATAAGGTGCTGATCGTCGAGGCGGGGCCCTTCTACCCCAGCCACGCGATCACCCATCACGAGCTCGATATGGTCGCGAAGCTCTACAAGCATGGCGCGGTCCAGACGACGACCAACCGCGATTTCGTGGTGTTCCAGGGGCGCTGCGTCGGCGGGTCGTCGACGATCAACAATGGCATCTGCCTGCGCGTCAACGAGCCCGGGCGGACGCACCCCGACGCAAAGGACGTGCTCGCCAAATGGGCGAGCATCGGCGCGACGGTCGACGCCGCAGCGTTCCACGCCAGCTATGACGCGGTGAAGACGATGCTCGGCATCGGCCGCATCGAATCGCGGAGCGGGCGCCACAACGGCCCGCATCTGATCAACGGCTGGCACGCCTATGCCGATGCGTCGGACGACCCGATGGACAAGCGCGCGGTCGCCGACTGGTTCGACAAGAATTTCGGCCCGCCGAATACGCTGACCGCCTGCGCCTATTGCGGCTATTGCAACTCGGGCTGCGCCTATGGCCGCCGCATGGGCGTCGCGCAAACCTATCTGCCGAAGGCGTGCCGCGATCGCCATGCGCGCATCCGTGCGGGCCTGGAAGGCGTCCTTCCATTTGAGCG
>CBJKNR010000079.1:0-10972 GCA_966417555.1 uncultured Sphingopyxis sp. | reverse complement strand
TGTAGGCGCCGGGTCGCAGCACGCGGCAGGCCGGATCCGGATCGCCGTCCCACGGGAAGCTGTAGGTGCCCGTCGCGGACGTCGTGATTGAACAGTCGACAGCCTGACCGACATCGTTGGTCCCCGTGAGGCGAATGATCGCGCCGGCCAGACCGGTCTGCTCGCCAGTATCCCGCGCCGCATTCTCGTTCGGATCGAGATAGACGATGCCCGACAGGGTCGAACTCGGGATCTCGCCGAAATTCCGGCCCGTAAGGGCGGCGCCCGAGCCGACGGGTCCGACCGCGATATCCTCGGGCGCGGCGCGCCCCGCAGAGCCAGCAAGGATATTGCCGGGTCCGTTGCTGTCGAGACCATCGGAAAGACCGTTCGGCTGAACGAGCTGGGTCACCATATATCCGGCCGCGTCCGACGGCGGCAAATCGGCGAAGCTGTAATTGCCGCTTGCGTCCACCGTCGTCGTGAGGTTCACGGGATTGCCGGTGTAATCATTGCCGGAGAGGCGGATCTGCGGCGTCGCCGGGAAGTCGGCCGGCCCAACCCCGGTCTCGCCCGGATCGATGATGCCATCGTTATCGGCGTCGCGGAATATGGTGCCGCTGAGCGACGCGGCGCGCACCTCCTGGAACAGATAGCCGGTGGCGTCGGTATCAATGGGGAGCGCGATGCTCGCGATAGAGTTGGTCGCGGCACCGCTGCCGAAGGCGGCATTGTTGACCGTGCCGCCCGCGCTGCCCGCGGTCTTGCGATAGTCGAGCAGGCCGGCCGGCTGGGTCTCGATGATCGTGTAGATGCCCGGCGGCAGGCGATCAAACAGGAACGCACCCGATGCATTGGTGGTCGTGGTCCGCGTCGCGATTGCATTGCCGTAAGCGTCGGTACCGCTGATCGTCATGTTGACGCCGGCGAGCATCTCCCCCGCCTGCGGCGCATCGTCGAGGTTGTCGTCGGCATAAACCGAGCCCGCGATAGAGGATGCCGCGATCTGCACGGTTGCGGTCTTGCTGTTGTTGGTCGGTTCGGAATCGCGCGCCAGTTCCTGGCCACCGCTATCCTGGCCCGGCGCTACCGTCGCGCTATTGGTCAAGTCGGAGCCGAGCGGTCCGCTAAACGGATAGGCGGCGCGCGCGAAGAGTCGGATCGTAACCGGCGAACCGTCGGGCGGAAAACTCCCGTCAAGGATACACAGCACAGCGGTCGTCCCGCTGCAATTGATCGCGCCGACACTCGCAGAGCCCGCCGCGGTGGTGGTCGGCGCCGGCGTTGCGAGAATCAGACCCGCAGGGAGGTCATCCGTGACGCGAATCTGTGCGATCGGCGAGATGCCATTGTTGCGCACGACGATCGCATATTCGACGGGCTCGTTGATCCCGGCGGGCGAGGCGCTGACGCGGGTTTTCGATACCGTTTCGAGATCGACCGACGGCAGCACTGTGGTCGTCTGGACCGCGCTGTTGTTGGCGAGCTGGGTGTCGGCTTGGTTGACGCTCGTATTGTCCTGCTCGAGCGCAATCACGTTCACACCATTGGTGAAGGTGAGCGAGGTCGCGGGCGCCGGACCGGCCGGCGTGAAGCGCAGTCTGAAAATTGTCTGCCGCAGCGGGTCGAGATAGTTGAGGGCTGGCTGCGTGCCGTGCAGTCGGCAGACGACGTTCGCACCCGACTGCACGCAATCGGGCGCGGGCGGCGTATAAAGCGTGAGGCCACCATTGGCCGGCACCTGATTTGTCTGGAAGCCGGCCAGCGTCATCGTGTAACCGGCGGGAGGCTGCGGAATATCGGTTATGACGACGTTCGTCGCGCGGGAGGGACCGAAGTTCGAGACGCGGATGTCATAGACGAGCTCATCGCCAAAGCGCCGCGGATCGAACTCGGGGCCCGGCTCCTGCTTGCTGATCGCGAGGTCGAAGCCGGGCGCCGTCACATCATGGACAAGCGATGTACTGTTGTTGGTCGTGTCGCTCTCGGTCGTCGTCGTCGTGACCGAGGCGGTATTGGTGTGGCTGATGGGGAAGCCCGAGGTGGCACCGCCGAACGGGAATCGGGGTCGAACCTGCTGACTGACCTGAAAGAGCTCGCCCCGGCCATAGGTTCCGAGATTGCAGCTGATTTCGCCGCTAGCGTCGTTCCGGCTGCAAATCCCACCGGGCTTGGTCGTCGTGGGGTTGCCGACCAACTCAAAGCGAGTCGGGTCGATCGTGTCGTTAACCACAACATTTGCGGCGGGATTTGCCCCGAAGTTGCGGATGTCGAGACGGTAGGTTGCAATCGTGCCCACCTGCACCGGATTGGGGGCGATCGTCTTGGCTACGGCAACGACGTCAGCCAGCGGATCGACGTTATAGAGCGCATTTGACTGGTTGTTGGCGCTGTTTGTGTCGATCGTGTCGGGCGAGGAGATTCGAGCCGTGTTGGTTTGCGTTCCCTCTGTAAAAGGCCGGGTCACGCGCACGATTGCCGTCTCGGAGGCTGCCGGCGCGAGGTTGCTCAGCGTCCAGCGGATCTCGCCGTTCGACGGCGTGTAGGCGACGGAACCGCTGGTCGCGCTCTCCTGGGCGACACCGGTCACGAACCCGCCCGTGTTGAGCCGGTTCGGAAGGACGTCGCTGACCACCGCGGTACTGGCAGTCTGGCTGCCCGGATTGGAAGCGGTTAGACGAATGTAGAAGCTCGGGGTCGTCGCCGGAATGTTGAGCGCGGGCGTCTGGCTCCAGGGACCGGCCGGACTGAGGGACACTTCCTTGACCACTGCCAGGTCGGTGGTGACGGTGGTCGCCCGCGCGCTCGCGCCGGCGCAGTCGTTGGCGGCATTGCCGTCTGCCGGGGTTGCCTGCGAGCCACCGGTGCCGCCGGTGCAGGCATTGTTGATGAGATTGACGTTCGCAGTTGGTCCCGCTTGCGTGACCAGAGAAAGCGTAATCGTCGCGCCGACCGCAAGCGTGCCAGCGTTGGTCGTATCGCAAGTGATGGTCGTGCCCGCCTGGCCGCAGTTCCAGGCCGCATTGGCCGACACATATGCCTCATCGACCGAGACGCTGTCGGTGACCCTGAGCGGATTACCAGGACCGTAGGTCAGCACGCCGGGCCCGTTGTTGCGGACCGTGATCGTGCTGGTCATGTTCTGGCCCGCCTGAACCGGGTTGGGAGTCTTGCCCTTCGTGATGCTGAGATCGGCAGTCGGCTCGACGATCTGGAACGCGGCCGTCGCGCTGTTATTGGCCGTGTCCGGCTCGGCGAGTCCCGGAGGCCCGGTCACCGTCGCGACATTGTTCTGGACGCCAGCGGTCGCCGAATTGGCGGTGACCGGGATCACGAACGCGCGGTTGGCGCCGCTCGCCAACGTGCCGGCATTGCATGTCACGGTCTGTCCGGTCGCCGAGCAGCCCGCAGGCAGGGCCCCGAATGCGAAATTGCTCGCGAACGTGTCGCTGATCGTCGCGCCGGTGACGCTTTGCGGGCCGTCGTTAAATATGGTGAGCGTGACGCTCGCGCTCGTGCCCTCGACGATCGTCGCCGCCGAAAATGCCTTGGCTGCCCTGAGATCGGTGCCTTCGAGGATCGCCGTGACCACAGGGGGCGCGGCATTGTTGCCGCCGTTGGGGTCGAGAACGGTGGGCACCGTAAGCTCGGCAAATGCTGTGTTCGTTATCGTGCCGCTCGACTGGCGGATCACGCGTCCCGTGACGGTGATCGGCGGCAGCGCGCCGGTCGCCGCCGAACCCGAGTAAAGGCAGGTCACCGTCGTGCCGGACCGCGAGCAATTCCAGTTGGTGCCGCCCGCTGACAGGAATTGGAAATCGGACGCCGGCGGCAGATTGTCGATGACGCGCACCGCCGCTGTGGCGTCGGGACCAGCGTTGCTGGCGACCAGCTGATAGGAAATGGTTCCGCCGGCAACGATGCTGTTACCGGGCAGATTATCGTCCTTGCTCAGCGAGAGGTCCGCGCCATTCTGGACCGCGGGCGTGACGATCAGGACGTCGTTCGCGCTATTGGTATCGCCGGCCGTCGCGCTCAACACGGTGGCCACGGTGTTGGCCGAGCCGACCGCGATCGCGGTCGCCGAATAGGTGAAGCTGCGGTCGCCGACCGAGAATGCATCGAGATTGCACGTCAGCGTCTGCGAGCCGACCGCGCCGGACAGGGAGCAATAGGTGGGGATGTCGCCCGCATCGACGCGAAAGCGGTCGGAGACGGCGATCGAAACCACCGTGTCGGAAACGGAGCCCGGCCCGTTGTTAGTAAGACGCACCGTAAATTCGGTCGTGGCGCCATTGGGCACGGGGTCGGGAGCCCAAGTGTAGGCCGACACTTGCAGATCGGCCGCCCAGGCGGGCGCCGCGACAAGCATGGCCATGGCGAGGCAGACGATACGCGCAAGCTGCGACGCGCGGAACGAACCGCCGGAAAGAATTTGAAACACTGAAAGCCCCCGCTCTCGCTATGAGATCGGGGCGCCTTAGAGGTTTCCGGTAGTTAATGGATAGTTGCGCAATTGTAAATTTTACACTGTTTAACAATCACCTAGGCATATAATCCGCACTCGGGAGGCGATTGGAAGATGTGTTCGCACGGGTGTTTCTCCGGACAAGGACCGCCGGAAGTTCCCCGCCGCCGGAGCCTGCATCAGCCTTTTGTCAAGGACGTCCTGTGATAATCGGGTCGGCCTGGCCAGCCCCATGTTGGTCAGGTCAGGGCGGCGGCTGGGGGTCTCCCACTGCCGCCCGTCACAACCGGGCGCTGGCGGCAAAAGAAGGCGCTTCGGCGACAGTGGCGCCGATGAGCGCGCGATGCTCGATTGCCGCCCACAAAAGTTCCTCGCGGGTCAGGTGAGCGAAGCGCGCGAGGAATTTGGGATCGAATATATCTGCGCGCGGGAAGCGCTCCAGCAGCCACGCGGCGGCCGCCGAGGAACCGTTGCTCCGGCCGCCATGGCCCGCCGCGACCGCCGCAGGGTGGGAGGCGGAACAGATCGCCTCGCCGCGGCGCTCGAGTTCCCGCTCGACAGCAGCCAATTCGCCGTGGTCCACGCCGGGCCAATGGGCGCGAAATGCCGGCCACTCGGACGCGTCGATGGTCCAGGGCACATTCGCCATTATCCAATCGGCGACGGCAGCGATGTGATCGCGTCGTTCGCGCGCCTGCGATATTCTGCTTACCCCCATGGTACCCTCCCCGAACCAATGTTCGGCTCAGAACGCACCGCGGCGTCCAGCGTTCCCCGACATGTCGATCGACAGTCCGACCCGATCGCGCTCCGCCGTCAGAAACTGCCACGACACGACGGTCAATGGTCCGCCGCGGGAAAGCGATACCAGCCTTGGACTGGTCTCGCCCGCATGATCACCGACCATGACCTGCGACCCGGGAGATTAATCCCTTCGCCAACTGATCAGACTCATCAAGGAAACGCAACGGGATGACTGTTAAATTGTGCAAAGTGCGCAGATGGTCGGTCCCGCTCGCGCCAGCGAGCGGTTTTTCGCTTCGGCTTCGCGCGGCGCGACTGTAAGGAACCGGAATGAAACTACTGGCCCTGCCCTTTTGCTTGCCGCTCGCGCTTTCGGCCTGCGCCCATCATCCCGCTATTGTGGCAGGCGAGACGGGAGCGCTGCCGAACCCGGGAAGCTATCGACTACTTGCAGCGCGAGCCGAACGGTCCCGCGAGGAGGTGGCGCTGGCGGCGAAACTCGAGGCAAACGGATTTTCTGGCGATGAAAAGGCCGCGCTCATCGTGCAGGTCAGCCTCTCGGAACCGCCCGCCAAAACCGGGCTCACCCTTGGCGAGACCGGCGAGCCGCAATGGCTTCTGCCGCCGACACACTCGAGAACGAAGCGGATGCGGCGTCTCGTTGTCACCATGACCGACAGCGAGACAGGCAAGGAAGTTTACCGCGCCTATGGGAGCGAGATGTACGGGGAAAAGAAATCGGACGACGGCGCGGCATTGCGCACGGCCGTGTTCGCGCTGATGCCCTAGGGAAGAGCGGGCAAGGTGAGCGTGAAGCTCGCCCCCCTGCCTGCCTCGCTCTCGCAGCGCACCTCGCCCTTGTGTCTCACCATGACGGTGTGCACGAAACTGAGACCGAGACCGACCCCTTCCACCTTCTGTCCTATGCCGAGCGGACCGCGCGCGAAGCGCTCGAAAATCGTCTCGCAGCGGTCGGCGGGCAGACCGGGACCCTCGTCCGATATCGTGCAATGTGCGAGCCAGCCGCCGCCGGATTCGCGCTCGCGCCGGAGATCGCAGCTCACGAGGGTGCCCGGCGGGCTATATTTGACGGCATTGTCGAGGATGTTGACGAGCGCACGCGTCAGCAGCGACCGCTCGCCCTCGACGATGATCCGCTCATCGCCGCCAATTGTTTCGGTCCGGATTTGCTTCGCGGTCATCTGCGGCCAAAGTTCGTCGAGCGCATCCATGAGAATGTCGTTGAGGTCGATTTCCTCGAGGACATATTCGAGCGATTCCGCGCGTGCGAGTTGCACGAAGCCATCGGCAAGTCCGAGCGTTCGCTGTGAATAGTGCCGGATCCGGGTCGCGATACCGGGATCGATCTGGTCGGTCGCAGCCGTGTCGAGCAGCGCCATGATGGACGCCTGCGGCGACCGCATGTCATGTGTCAGAAGCTGAACGATATCGTCGCGCTGACGCTGCGAAGCGCGGCTCTCGCTGACGTCGAGAAAGCGGATGAGCCAGCCGACCTGGGCGCCTGTCGCGGCGCTTTGTCGGGCGAAGCGCACCGAATAGAAATGGCCTTTGGCCGTTGCCGCGTCGAGGTCGCCGCATTCGACCTTCAACAGGCCATTCTCGCGCGCGACCGGCAGCGGATCGCGCGAAGGGTCGAGATGAAAATGGGCGAACAGCAGAAGGCAATCATCGCCCTCGGCGATCGATGTACCGAGCGAACCGAACAAGGCGACGGCTGCGGCGTTCGACAGGACGATATGGCCCTCGCGATCGGTAACCAGAATTGCGTCGGGCAACTGGTCGAGTCTGTCGAGCGCGAAATGACGGAGCTCCCGGGCATTGGAAATAGCGAGCCTCAGTTTTCCGATTGTCGACTCGAATTGCCCGCCGGGCGGGAACCGTGTCTCCGGCTCGGGCAGCCGTCGCGGGTCGGTCCGGAAACGGTCGAGTTCGGCACGCATGAACTTGTCCGCCGACGCAAGCTGGCGCCAGGCCCACAGCGGATAACTGCAGACAAGGCCGGCGATCGCCGCTGCGGGCGGCAGCCAGAATTCGAGGAAGATCAACGCCGCGGCGGATGCCATGAGGACGGCAAGGACCATGGCAGCCGCGGCGAATGCGGCCGCGCGGCGAGGGAGAAGGCGGAAAGCGAGGAACGCCGCCCATAAGGGAATGAGACCGAAGCAGAGCATGGCGCCCGTACCGGCTTCGCGCATGGCGCGACCGGTCATGAGGCCGTTCAGGATATGCGCCTGGATCTCGACGCCGGGCATACGCCCAGCCGAGGGAACCGGATGACCCGCGCCGAGCGCGTTTGCGGTGGCGCCGACGAACACGATCTTGTCGCGAATGAATTCGGGAGGAACTTCGCCCGCCAGCACTGCGGCCGCGGGAATCGTCGGCCAGTGGCCGGCCGGCCCGGCGAATGGAATCAGGATGGGCTCCCCCGAGTCCGCCGGAGCGCGTTGTCCGGACCTGCCGTAGGCCAGCTCGGAAAGATGCCACCACCGGCGCCGGGAATCGCCGAAACTCGGTGAAAAGCGGCGTACTGTTCCGTCCGGATCGAAGCTCAGGTTGACGTGGCCGACGCCCGCCGCCGCTCCGCCCACGGGAGCGATCGGTTCGAGAACGTCGAACCGCGCGCCATTCCGGCCCGGTGCATTGAAGGATAGCGGAACATAGACATTGTCCGCGCGCGCGATCGCTGCGCCGAGGCTGGCGTCGCCGGCAGCGCCGGCGGATTCGGTGAACAGGATATCATAGCCGATGGCGCGCGGCGTGGCCTTCGCGATCGCTGCCACGAGCTCGGCATGGGTTTCGCGCCGCCATGGCCAGCGGCCCACACTCCGGAGGCTTTCATCGTCGATGGCGACGATGATGATCGCGCTCGACGAAAGCGGGCGGTCGGCCTGCAGCAGGCGATCGTAGATCAGATTGTCGAAACGCAGGAGCGACCGGTCGACGCTCACCCATCCGACAAGAAGGCTCGCGGCGACAAGAATGATCGCCCATTCGATCTTCAGTCGCGTCCGGCTGATCTCCCTGTTCATCCCTCAGATCAATCTTCGGTGTCGACCCGGAGCTCCTGGAAGGCGGACCAGGAATCATAGGGGCGACCGCCGGCAAAATGCAGCGTCATCACGCGCCATCGGTAGCTGCCGCCGGGCAGGTCGGCGACCACGAACGAGGTAGAGGTGAGACCGGCTTCATCGACGATCGGGTCCGAGCCCGATTCCGCGAATAGCTGGAAGCGATATTGGGCGCTGGGTGCATCGGGCGTTCGCCAGCGGAACAGATATTCCCGGTGGCGTCCGTTCCGCACGTCTTCGACAGACGCCTCGACGCGATTGATGCGTCGCTCGAAGCCATAAGTGGCGGGCATGCCTTCAAGACCGCGCGCGTCGATGGCCGTGGCCCGTACGAAATAGGTGCCGTTGGCGACGGGTTCGAGTTCGGCGATCGGCGTTGCCGTTTCCGCGTCGTCCAGAAGCTCGAGGAATCCCGCGTCGCGTGAAATCTGGACATGGTAACGAAGAGCCCCATCGATCGGCCGCAATTCGAACCGGAGCTTTTCTTCGTCCTGCACGCGTCCGGGCCGCACGAGGCCGGGCGCATCGAGCAACGCAACGGGCTCGGCGAGATCGGTCGCGGTGCCGAAGCCGGTGGTCACAAGCTGTGATCCGCTCGAGGCCATCGAATCACCGGTCGCGCGGGCGAAGGCGACCTTGCCTTCGGTGACTTCGGTCGTTGTGCGCCGGGCGCCGGGATCGAAGGACATACGAAATTCGGTGCCACGGACGGCCGAGACTGCCATCGGGGTCGACATGTCGAATCGACTGTCGGGATCGGACATCGGGGTGACGGTCGCGCGCGCGCGGCCCTTGACGATCGAGAACAGCCTGTCGACCGCGCCGCCGAGCAGCGTCCTGCGCAGGCGTTCGATGCGAACCGAAGAGCGTGACGGCATGACGACCGTCGAATCATCGGGAAGGCGCAAGCTGACAAAGGATTTTTCGGCCGTCTCGACAAGATCGCCTTCGCCGAGCCGCATGCCGACGGCGATATTCTGGCGAGCACTGCCACGCTGGACGGTGGCGATGCCACGATAGCTCTGGACCGTGGCACGCAGCGGCTCCTGGCGGAGCAGCGCGCGCGGAATACGGATCAACGAACCCGGCCTCAGACGCCGGGGATCGGCAATCGCATTGAGCCGCTGCACGGCGGCGTGGCTTTCGACGCGAGTGAGATAGCGCTCGGCGAGTTCGTAGAGATTATCGCCCGCCTTGACGCGATAGAGAACCGTGGCTGCCGATGCATGGCGGTTCTGTGCCGCAGCGGGGACACCCTGCGCCGCAATACACAAGAGCGCGAGCCCACCCAGGATGCGAAGGTCAGGCAAGTGCTTCAAGGCGATATCCATAGGCGTATACCGGAACGAGTTTGTACCCGTTGGATGGACGAAGATTGAGCTTGGTGCGAACGTTTGAGATGTGAACGTCGAGCGTGCGGGTCGGGAGGTCGGGGCTGCGGCCCCATAGGGATTCGAATATATAGGAGCGCGAGAGCGCGCGGTGGGTATTGCGGAACAGAAGCAGCGCGAGTGCGAATTCCTTGGCGGTGAGAGTGACCGGCACGCCATCTATTTCGAGGCGCTCGGCGCGCGTGTTGAAGCGATATGGACCAAAATTCTCGGTGCCGCTGACCGAATGAGGGTGGGCACGCCGCGCGATGGCACTGACGCGGGCGAGGAGAACGGGCGCCGATACGGGCTTCACGACATAATCGTCGGCGCCGGCCCGCAGGCCTTCGACAATATCTTCCTCGGTCGACCGGCTCGTCAGCATGAGTGCCGGCGGAGGTGCCTCAAGATTGATCTTCATCCATTGCAACACGTCGAGACCGGACGCCCCCGGGACATTCCAGTCCAGAACGAGGAGGTCGAATGTCTCGCGCCGCAGCGCCCGGATCAGATCCTGCCCGTCGGCAAAATGCTCGCACGCGTGCCCCGCTTCTTTTAAGAATTTTTTAACATATCCGGCCTGCGCCAGATCGTCTTCCAGTATCGCGACCCGCATCACCGCCCTGCCTCCCGAACGGAGCGGGACCTTAGGGTTTCCTGTAGAAATTGCGAGGGCAGATGCAATGGTTAACAATGTTTTACAACCCGGCGCGATAGCGGACGGATTTTGCAATCCTTAACATGACAACCCCCCGCCCAGGGGCCAGAGCGCCTCCCGAAGTTCAGGCGATGGAGTTGAACATGGAACTCGCTTTCGGGTCGTGGTCGCGCGCGGCACGCGAACGGCGCGCGGGGATGACCGCGTCCGTGCAGCCGCAGCGCGAGATAGCCGGAACGGCCCTCCCTCCCTGTTTCGCCATGGCCCCGATCGCCCTGTGCGTCATCGACCGCCGGCGCCGGTTCACGGTGGCCAACAAACGGATGAGCGAGCTCGTCGGATTGCCGGCGGCAGCACTTGCCGGTCGTTTTGCAGCGAGCCTGCTCACCGATGCGGATACCGTCCTGAGTTCCTGTTTCGCCAAGGCTGATGCCGGGGAACAGCTCCGGGATTTCGTCGTCGCATGGCAGGGCCGCCAGTTGCAGCTGTCCTTCTCGCCGATCAGCGAGTCCCTTGCCCGCAGCACCGGCCCGTCGTCCGGGTCGGGGGTAATCGCCAGCGTGGGATCAGGCCAGTGCGAGGACGGAGACAGGTCAAGCCGTTGGAATCCGTACAGTGGCCAGTGCCAGGTCGCCGCCAGCCCGCAGACCAGGGCCAGTGCGGC
>CBJKNR010000078.1:0-11087 GCA_966417555.1 uncultured Sphingopyxis sp. | reverse complement strand
GGGTGAAGCGGAAACCAAGCTCGCCGAGCAGTTCGGAATAGCTGACGCTGCGCCCCTCGCGCGCGGCCGCGATCAATATCGCGCGAATCCGCGGCGCGTCGCCGAGCGCCGACACGTCGGCGGGGCTTTCCGCGCCGCCCAGGCCTCCATCTAACGCGCCTTTGGCGGCCATGGAATGAAACCCGAGGTACGCTGGACATAGGCAGCATAATCGGGCCGCGTCTTGCGCAACCCCTTTTCGAGCAGTGCCTTGCCCGACCATCTGGTGAGCGTGAAGGTCAGGAAGACCGGCCCGATCACGCTTGCAAGCGCGGGCGCCCAGCCAAGGTCGAGCACGACCAGCCAGATGCCCCACCACGTCAGCGCGTCGCCGAAATAATTGGGATGGCGTGTGTAGCGCCACAGGCCGGTGTCGAGCACCTTGCCCCTGTTCGCCGGATTCTTGCGGAATGCGTCGAGTTGCGCGTCGCCGAGGGTTTCGAACGCGATCCCGATCAGCGCCGCTGCCGCGCCGATCCAGCCGATCGCGCCGACGCTTGCCGCAGGATCGGCCGCACTTGCCCGGATGCCGATCTGCCCGGGCAGGCAGGTGATGAAGAGCAAAGGTGCCTGCGTCAGGAAGACCATGAGCAGCGCGGTCTTCGCCCAGCTCCACTTCCGCTTCTCCATCGAGCCCGTGAGGATCTTCCGGTACCGCGGATCCTCGCCATGGCTCGCCCAGCGGACCGTCAGATGGATCCCCAGCCTGAGCCCCCACAGCGTCGTGAAGCCGCGCAGCAGCCGGGCATGCGGTGCCTCCGCCCCGACCTGCCACCATGTCCCCCATGCGAGCAATACCATGCCGAACGCCCAGAAGGCGTCGATGAACGACACATCGCGAATGACGACCGAAATGCCCCACAGGATCAGGATGACGCCGATCAACCCGGCGAAATTGGCCCCGAGCAGCAAAAGGGCGTCAATCATGTGCGCATGTCCCGTTCCTCATCGGCGCCGACTATATCATCGATCGACTGCACTGCGCGCTCGGGGAATTTGGGAATGCAATTTTTATAAGTTTCCAGCACCTTGAGCATATCGGCGCGAAAATCGCCCGTCGGCCAGATCAGCGGCCCGAGCCCGCCGGTCTTCTGGCTGTAATCCATGATGCCGACGATCAGCGGCACCTTTGCCGCGAGTGCGATCTGGTAGAATCCGGTGCGCCATTTCTTCGTCTTGCCGCGTGTTCCCTCGGGCGCGATCGTCAGGATGAACTCGGCGCGACGCGCGAATTCGCGCGTCATCTGCTGGACCACATTGGTTCCGCCACGGCGGTCGACGGGAATGCCACCCATCTGCCGCATGAAGCCCGCGAGCGGCCAGCGGAACAGCGACAGCTTCCCCATGAAGTGCGGCTCGATGCCGAGGTCGGCCGCAAGGCCCAGAAAATTGACGAAATCCCAGTTGCTCGTGTGCGGTGCCGCGATCAGCACAAAGCGCCGCGGCTCGGGCACCTCGCCCGCCGCTTTCCATCCGCGCATCCGGTACAGCAAAAGGAGCAGGCGGCGCACCGCCCGCGCCACCAGCCCGGGCGGCGGGTCGTTATCGATCATCGTCACGCTTGGTCCCCTCCCCCGGCCCGGATTGCGCGAAAGCGGCGCGCGGTGCAAGGGGGCACGCCCGGGCGCATGGCCGCCAGTGCCGCCGTCAAAGCCGGAAAGGGAGGTTTGCTAGCCGACGAACGCCCGCTCGATCACAAAATCGCCGGGCGCGGCATTCGAACCTTCCCTGAAGCCCAGCGCCTCGAAGCGCGCCTGCAGATCGCGGATCATCGCCATGCTGCCGCACATCATGATGCGGTCGGTCGCGGGGTCGAAATGCGCGGGGCCGGTCAGCGGGTGTCCGAACAGCCGCCCGCCGTCGATCAGCGCGTCGATGCGCCCTTCGGTGCGAAAAGGCTGGCGCGTCACCGTCGGCAGATAGTGAAATTGCAGGAGCGCCTGATCCTGCACCAGCGGATCGCCCGCGAGCTGGCTTTCGAGTTCGTCGCGGAAGGCAAGGTCGCTGACCTGCCGCACGCAGTGGACGAGCTGAATCTGGCTGAAACGCTCATAGATGTCGGGATCGCGTACAAGGCTGAGGAAGGGCGCGAGGCCCGTTCCGGTCGAGAGCAGGAACAGTCGCTGCCCGGGAAGCAGCGCATCGGCGACGAGCGTCCCGGTCGGCTTGCGGCCGAGATAGACGGGGTCGCCCGGCTGGATTTTCTGCAGCCGCGAGGTCAGCGGGCCGTCGGGCACCTTGATTGACAGGAATTCGAGCTCGTCGGCATAGGCGGGGCTCGCGATCGAATAAGCGCGAAGCAGCGGGCGCCCCTCGCCGGGCAGACCGATCATCACGAACTCGCCCGAGCGGAAGCGAAAGCTCGGCGGGCGCGTGATCGTGAAGCTGAACAGATGCTCGTTCCAGTGGCGCACCGAACGCACTTCCTCGACAGTCAGCGAGGCGGAGGGGGCCAGCTTGGCGGCTTCTGCAATACGGTCACTCATCACTTTTGACTTTCCTGATGTGTCATGGTGCCGGTCGCGAGGATCGGCATATCGAATCCCGCAGCGACCAGCCTGTCGATCGCGGTGCCCATCGCCTTTGCGATCGGGCCGACGCTGTCTCCCCCGGCCAGCAAGGCCAGCACCCGGCGGGCATTTGCGGCATCCCCAAGCGAAAAATCGCGCCAGAGTCCAAGCAGAATTGCTTCATCCTCTGAAATCTGGAGGCACGGCATCGGCGCGAGCCGTAGCGTTCGAACGGCGTCGCCGCCTAGCAGCGCCATCGCGACATGGAAATCGGGAAGTGCGCCAGGCGCATCGACCGCGACGAATCCCCGATGCAGCTTCTGCGGCGGACATTGGCCGCGCTCGGCCGCCAGGATCCAGCCGCGCATCGCCCAGAGCAGGAAGCGCCCGCCGTTGCAGAGGCTTGCCACCGGCCGGTCGACAAAAGCGTACATCCTGTCCCTTTCCAGCGCGCGAGATGCGCTCTTGGCGGGCTTATATGTTATTGCGAGTCATTTGCAAATGACAACTTTCGGCCGGTTGTTGCTATTCAATACTCCCTGTCACCCCGGATTTGATCCGGGGTCCCGCTTGAAGTCAGAGTCTGCGCTTGTGCCTCAAAACCGGGATCCCGGGTCAAGCCCGGAATGACGTAGGTGGATGTACGCAACGTCCGCTCCCCATCCCAAGGCCGAGGCCGACGCCCGAAAAAAACCGCTGTCCTACATTATCGCGCCATGCCAGCCTTGCGTTCGCTCTTTGAAATCGTCGACTTCCGCAAACCGCTCTTAAAGCCACAAAGGAGACATTTTCGACGCGCGCATGCGAGTCTTTTGTGGCTTTAAGCACCAAACGAACCGCAAATTCGGCATTCGCCCAAAGCCAGAAGAGCGCCGTTCCACCCCACAGCCGTCGGCAATACGCACAAGAAGGGACGACGCCGGCCGGTCGTCCCTTTATCCCGGCGCTCGCCGGATCAAACCGGTCCTTCCCGCGCGTCGGTGCGCGGGCGGCCTTATTTGATCTTGTCGCGGTTCACATAGAGCAGGGCCGCGATCACCGCCGCCGAGCCGATGCCGAGTCCCGCCGCCGCCGCCGTTTTCCAGCCGCGCCGGCCCTTGCCCGCCGCCTTGTCGGCTGCCTCGGCCGCTTCGGCAGCCTCGCGCTGCTGCTGCCGCTCGCGCGCCGCGCGCAGCACTTCATTTTCTTCCGGCTCTTCGTCCCGGGGAGGCGGCACTTGCTCGGTCATCGTCGCTCTATATCCTTTGCGTGTCAGGCGAGTGCCTGTTCGACAGGCACATAATCGGTTCCGATCGCTTCGGCTACGGCCTCGAACGTCACCTTGCCGTTCCAAACGTTCAAACCCTGCGCAAGATGCATGTCGCCCTTCAAAGCGTCCTTCCAGCCGAGATCGGCGATGCGCAGTGCATGCGGCAGGGTGACGTTGTTGAGCGCATAGGTGCTCGTGCGCGCGACCGCGCCCGGCATGTTCGCAACGGCGTAGTGGACGATGCCGTCGACGACATAGGTCGGTTCGGCGTGGGTCGTCGCGTGGCTCGTCTCGAAGCAGCCGCCTTGGTCGATGGCGACATCGACGAGCACCGAGCCCGGGCGCATCGTGCCGAGCATGTCGCGCGTGACGAGTTTCGGCGCCTCGGCGCCGGGGATCAGTACCGCGCCGATGACGAGATCAGCCTCGGCGACGCATTCGGCAAGGTTCGCGCGATTCGAGAAGCGCGTCTTGGCACGCGCTTCAAAAAAGGTGCCGACGCGTTCGAGCACTTCGGGATCGCGGTCGAGGATGGTGACGTCGGCGCCGAGCCCCGCCGCCATCTGCGCCGCATTGAAGCCGACGACGCCGCCGCCGATCACGCAGACCTTGCCCGGCGCGACGCCGGGGACGCCGCCCAGAAGGACGCCGCGGCCACCGTGCGCCTTTTCGAGCGCGGTCGCGCCGGCCTGGATCGACATGCGCCCCGCGACCTGGCTCATCGGCTTGAGGAGCGGCAGGCCGCCGTGCGGGCTGGTGACGGTTTCATAGGCGATGCAGACGGCGCCCGACTTCATCAGGTCGAGCGTCTGCTCGGAATCGGGCGCGAGGTGGAGATAGGTGTACAGAATCTGGCCGGGGCGCAGCATTGCGCGCTCGGCCGGCTGGGGTTCCTTGACCTTCACCACCATGTCGGCGGTCGCGAAAATCTCTTCGGCGCTCTGCACGATCTCGGCACCCGCCTGCTCATAGAAACGGTCGTGCGCGCCGATGCCCTCGCCCGCGCCGGTCTGGATGAGCACGCGGTGGCCGTGGACGACGAGTTCACGCGCGCTCTCGGGGGTCAGGCCGACGCGATATTCATGATTCTTGATTTCCTTGGGGGTGCCGATGATCATGGTCGCTCTCCGAAAATGATTGTCGTCGGCAGACGCCATGCGCCGCCGAAAACTTGTCGGCGCTTTTAGCAGAAAAGCACCGCTAGGTGCTTGCATATGCTGTGCCGATTCGCGATTGTGGTGCACAATTTTTGCGTGAATTGGACCAAGGGCGCACGATGATGGACCGGATCGATGCAAAGCTGCTCGACTTGCTGCAACGCACCGGCCCGCGGCCGGCGGCCGAACTCGGAGACGTCGTCGGGCTTTCGGCGTCGGCGTGCCATCGCCGAATCCGCGCGCTCGAGGCGGCGGGGATCATCACCGGCTATACCGCAAGGCTCGACCCCGAGCGCATCGGGCTGGGTCTCGACGTCTTCGTCGATATCAGCCTGACCTCGCAGAGCGAGGAAGCGCTGACCGCCTTCGAGAGCGCGGTCAAAAGCTTCGACGAGATACTGGAGTGCCAGCTGCTTTCGGGCGCGTCGGATTACCGGCTGCGCGTTGCAGCACGGAGCGTCGCCGATTTCGACCGGTTGCACCGCCACTGCCTGTCGCGCCTGCCCGGCGTCGCGGCGATGCACAGCGCCTTTGCGCTGCGCACGATCAAGGCGTTCGATGGCTATCCGCTGCCGCCGCTGTCGGCAAGCGCCGAGAGCAAGATCTCCGCGGGTTAACGACGCCTTTACTAGTTCCATCGCATATCCCGTTCACCAGTTTCGCAGGATGCATGCGGGCGACAGACCCGCACGTCCATGGGACCGATCAGGGAAGCAGGATCATGGTGAAGGAAAATCCGATTCATAAGCAGCAGATTGATCCGGTGCCGATGGCCGATCGCTTCCCCTATTATGATCTTGACGGGCGCCTTGCCGCCAATGCCGCAGAAATACACGGCATCATCGCAGGGCGCGAGGAAGCCATCGCTGCCGCCTATTGGACCGCGTTCAACAAGCTTCCCAGTATCGAACGCCGCGTCGAGGGCGAATTGCTCGAATCCTATATTCGCGGCAGCGCGCGCCACACCTCGGTAAAATATGCCGATGCGTCGGGGCAGGAGGTCGCGACGATCGCGTGCCAGAACACGCATATGGCGCGGCGCGTGAAACTGCCCCTCGCCGCGGTCATGTCGTGCATCGCCGAAAGCCAGCGGCTCACCATCGAATATGTCGTCGAAGCGTGCATCGGCGACGCCGGGCGACTGGCGCGGTTGACGAGCGCGGTGAATCGCCTTGCGCTGCTCGAATTCGACATCATGCATCGCTACGCCAAGAAGCTCGACCGCGCTGTGATCTCGAGCGAGCGGCAGACGCTCGCGGGCGATTTCGACCGTTCGATCGCGTCGCTGGTGCAGGATACCGACGGCGTGCGCGAACAGCTTGCCAGGCAGGCGGCATCGGCCGACCAGGCTGCGAAGGGCATGATCGCCAAGACGAGCGAAGTCGCCGCCGCGTCCGAACAGTCGGCGATGGCGATGCGCGAGGCCGCGTCGACCGCCGCAGGGCTGATCCGCGCGATCGAGGATGCACGAAGCGAAGTCGAAGCATCGGCGACCGTCGCGACGCGCGCGTCCGAACAGGCGGGTGAAGCCGTCGCCATGTCCGAAACGCTGTCGCATCATGCCGAATCGATCGAATCGATCCTGGGTCTGATCCGCGAGATCGCGGGACAGACGAACCTCCTTGCCCTCAATGCCACGATCGAGGCGGCGCGCGCGGGCGAATCGGGCCGCGGCTTCGCTGTGGTCGCGCAGGAGGTGAAGAGTCTCGCCAATGAAACCGCGCGCGCGACCGACGATATTGCGGGCAAGATCACCGCGATCCAGCAGGCGACGCGCGGATCGGTGAGCGCCAACCAGTCGATCCAGGCGACGATCGTCGAGGTTCAGAATTCCGCGCAGCGGATCCGCGACGCGATGGACGCGCAGGCGCAGACGGTCACCTCGATCACCGCTGCGGTCGACGAAACGGCGCTCGCCGCCGACAGCATGTCGTCGACAATCGCGAGTATCCGCAACGATTCGGGAATGGTCGCGAGCGAGATCAGCGTGCTGAGCCAGGAATTCGCCAAGATGGGCGGGCGTTTGCAGCAGCTCGAACAGGCGGCGAGCGAATTCAGCCGCCGCGTGGCATAAGCCAGGTGATCCCCGGCGAAAGCCGGGGCCCATCGCCGGCTTGAACTGGACCCCGGCTTTCGCCGGAGATCGCATGCTGGCATAGCTCCGGCAGGGCCTCTATGGCGAACCCATGACGACTCATGTCCTGATCACCGGAGCGAGCCGCGGCATCGGCGCCGCGATCGCGAACGCGCTGACCGGTGAAGCAACGAAGATCGTGGCGCTGTCGAGCGCCGACGGTGACCTCGCCGACCCCGCAACGCCGGACCGGTCGTGGCAGGCGAGCCTCGACAAGCTCGACGGCCGCGTCGACGTGCTGGTGAACAACGCCGGGGTATTCGAGAACAATCCGCTGGACGACTCCGATGCCGACTGGCTCGCGAACTGGAACCGCACGCTGCAGATCAATCTGACCGCAAGTGCGCAGCTCTGCCGCCACGCCGTGCGGCACTGGCAGGAGCGCGGATCGAGTGGACGCATCGTCAATATCGCGAGCCGCGCCGCCTATCGCGGCGACAGCCCGGCGCACTGGCATTATGCCGCGTCGAAATCGGGCATGGTCGCGATGACCAAGACGATCGCGCGCGCCTATGCGAAGGACGGCATTCTCGCTTTCGCCATCTGCCCCGGCTTCACCATGACCGGCATGGCCGACGACTATCTGGCGAGCCGCGGCGGCGACAAATTGCTCGCCGACATTCCCTTGGGGCGCGTCGCGATGCCCGATGAGGTCGGCGAGATGGCGCGCTGGTGCGCACTCGAAGCGCCCGCCTCGATGACTGGCGCAGTGCTCGACGTCAACGGCGCGAGCTATGTGCGCTGAACGATGAGCTGGATCGTCTCCCTCCCCTGCACGCGCGACGAGGCCGAGGCGCTGTCGGGCGAAATTCCTGAACTCGACGCGATGCCCGAGGCGCCCGTCGTCGTGACGCGCGAGATCGACGAGGATGTGGGGCTGTGGCAGCTCGATGCCTATATGGACGAAAAGCCCGGCGCGGCGCTGCTGAGGTTGCTCCAGTCGCTCGTGCCAAGCGCGAAGGGCACCAAAGCCCTCATCGAACAATTGCCTGACGAGGATTGGGTCACGCTGTCGCAGCAGGGACTCGAACCGGTCCATGCGGGACGCTTCTTCGTCCATACAAGCAGCTATGCCGATCGCGTCCCGCCGGGGACGACGCCATTCCTGATCGATGCGAGCCAGGCCTTCGGGACCGGCGGCCACGACACGACCACGGGCTGTCTCGCCATGCTCGACCGGCTCGCTCGGCAAGGGGCAAGCCCGCGCAACATCGCCGACATCGGCACGGGCACCGGCCTGCTCGCCTTCGCAGCCATGGCGCTGTGGCCGCGCGCAAAAGTGATCGCATCCGACATCGACCCGGCGAGCATTCTCGTCACGCGCGACAATGCAAAGATCAACGGTGTCCCGCTCGACCGCGGCGGAGGGCGGCTGGCACTGGCAGTCGCGCCTGGAACCGACCATCCCGCAATCCGTCACCGTGCGCCCTATGACCTCGTTGTCGCCAATATCCTTGCCGGTCCGCTGATCACCCTCGCCCCCGATATTGCCGCCGCGACCGCGCCGGGCGGCCATGCCATCCTCGCGGGGCTGATCGCACGCCAGATGGAGCCAGTGCTCGCCGCCTGGCGCGCGCAGGGTTTTCGCCTCGCCGCGCGCGGCGGCAGCGCCGAATGGCCGTGCCTGCTGCTCGTCAAGCGCCGCCGTTACGGGTGGCGCCGCAAGGAGCGCGCATTCCATCGCGCCAGCCCTTCGGATACGACTTTCGGCAGTTGGTAGCGGTCAGGCTTTCGCCGCCGCATAATCCTGCGTGCCGCGCGTGATCACCTCGTCGCCCGGCAATATGTCGGCGATCGGGATCGGCGGCAGCGCGGCATTCTGCGCATAAAGCGGCGCGAAATCGGTGTTCACCGTCGTGCTCAGCAGCTGGTCGAGGCTGTCGATGACGAAATAATTCTGCTGGAAATCATCGATCCGGTAGTCGGTGCGCATCACGCGCGCGAGGTCGAAGCCGATGCGGTTCGGGCTGTCCGAATCGAGCGCGAAGACGCTCTCGGCAAAGGAGGAGACGATCCCCGCGCCATAGATGCGCAGACCTCCCGCCTCGCGGATCAGGCCGAATTCGACCGTGTACCAGTAGAGCCGCGCGAGCTGTTTCAGCGCGTCGAACTTCAGGCTGCGCAAGCCCCCTTCGCCGTACGCGACCATATAGTCGGCGAACACCGGGTCGGCGAGCATCGGGACGTGGCCGAAGACGTCGTGGAAGACGTCGGGTTCCTGCAGATAGTCGAGCTGCTGCGGCGTGCGGATGAAATTGCCCGCGGGAAAGCGGCGGTTCGCGAGATGATCGAAGAAGACATCGTCGGGGACAAGCCCCGGCACGGCGATCACCTGCCACCCCGTCGCGCCCATCAGTCGCGCGTTGAGTTCACGATAATCGGGAATTCCGGGTTTTTCGAGGCGGAGCACGTCGATCCCGCGCAGGAAAGCGTCTGACGCGCGCCCCGGCAGCATATCCGACTGGCGCGCGAAAAGGCGATCCCACATCGCATGTTCGTCAGCGGTGAAAGCGTCCCAATTTTGCGGAATCGTCCAGTCGGCCGCGGCGCCCAGCGGCGGCGTATCGTGGACGTGGGTAAACTGGCTTTCCATGTGACAGCTTCTATCATCAAAATGGTTTCAAGTGAAACTTTATTCGCCAATCTCGACGACCTGTGTCGCGAGCCGGTCGACCTCGGCACGGTCGTGGCTGACGTACAGGATCGGCAGGTTGAGCTCGTCGCGGATCCGTTCGATCACCGCCATGATATCGCCGCGCCGCGCCGCGTCGAGCGAGGACAAAGGTTCGTCCATCAGCAGGATTTCGGGGGCCGCGAGCAGCGCGCGGCCGATCGCGACCCGCTGCGCCTCGCCGCCCGACAGGCTCTGCGGCCAGCGATCGACAAGATGGCCAATGCCGAGGAAGGCGACGGCTTCGTCGAGGGTCATCCAGCGGTTCGCGGGGCGCGCAAGGTCGTGACCATAGGTCAGGTTCGCGCGCACGCGGCGATGCGGAAAGAGGCGCCCGTCCTGAAAGACATAGCCGACGCGGCGCGCCTCGGGCGGAAGGTTGGTGGCACCGTCGAACAGGACGCGGTCGCCGATGCGGATATGGCCGCGATCGGGTCGCAGCAGACCGGCGATCAGGTTGACGACCGTCGACTTGCCCGCGCCCGATGGGCCGAACAGCGCGGTCAGGCCGGGGCCGGCGGTGAAACGCGCGGCGATGGTGCGATCGCCGAGCCGGCGCGCGACGTCGATATCAATCGCCATGCTGCTGCCTTTCGCCATGGGTCCGGCGGACAAGCCATTCGGAGAGGATCAATGCGCCAAGCGAGAGTGCAACCGAAAGCAGCGCGAGCCGCGTCACCATCGCTTCGCCGCCCGGTACCTGCAGCGCCGAATAGATGGCGAGCGGCAGCGTGCGCGTCTCGCCGGGAATGTTCGACACGAAGGTGATCGTCGCGCCAAACTCGCCGATCGAACGCGCGAACCCGAGCACAAGCCCGGCGAGGATGCCGGGGAGCGCGAGCGGCAGGCTGATCGTCCGGAAGGCATGCCAGCGCCCGGCGCCGAGCGTGCGCGCCGCGCCCTCGAGCCGCCGGTCGATGCCCTCGATCGACAGCCGCATCGCGCGCACCATCAGCGGCAACGCCATGATCGCGGCGGCGAGCGCGGCGCCGGTCCAGCGGAACATCAGTGTCATGCCGAACCAGCTTTCGAGCCAGCGGCCGATGGGCCCGAGCGGCCCGAAGGCGATGAGCAGCAGCCAGCCGGTGACGACGGGCGGCAGGACGAGCGGCAAATGGACGAGCGCATCGAGGGCGAGCCGTCCGGGGAAACGATAGCGCGCAAGCAGCCAGGCGAGCGCGAAGGCGACGGGGAGCGTGGCAAGCACCGCGGCGCCGCCGACCTTCAGCGACAGCGCGACGATCCCCCATTCCTCAGGTGACAGCATCAGATGTCCCACTTCCGTCATTGCGAGCGAAGCGAAGCAATCCAGAGCAGGCCCAAACCG
>CBJKNR010000077.1:0-11239 GCA_966417555.1 uncultured Sphingopyxis sp. | reverse complement strand
GGGAGCAGACCAGCACCCGCCGCTCATCGGGATCGAAGAACTCGGCGCCGTTGCGGCCGTTGTTGCCGCCGATGTCGCTCGCCAGTTCCTGCGTCTTCACCGCGCTGTCCCACAGCGGATGGAGCAGCGGATCATTCGCATACATCGCGGTCAGCCGCGCGATCAGGTCGGCGTCGGCCTGCGGCAGCCGGCTCGGCGCATAGGTGCCGACCTGCACTGTGCCGCGCAGCGCGAGCGGCACCGCGGGGGCAATGGCGATCGCATCGCGCTCGGCGGCGGGGAGGAGGGTCAGCAGCCGGCCGACCCAGCCATCGTCGCGGCCATAGGGGCGCGATCCGCCGCCCTCGAGCATATTCTGCCCGTCGAAATGCGACCGGTCGCGATAGGCAGTCGCGACGGCGTGCGCGAAATGCGCCTGCTTGCCCGTATAGAGGCCCGCCGTTTGCGCGAGTGCCGGGTGCAGCGTGAACATGCCGTCGAGCTTCGCGCCGCCCGCGGTCTCGTCGGCCATCGCGCGCCGCGCTGCGGCGAAGGCGGGGTCGCCGGTCGGCGCGACGGTCGCGAGACCGTCGGCGGCGCCGCGCTGGATCACGAAAACGAGCCGCTTGGGCGTGCCCGCCGCGGCATAGGCAAAGCCGGGGAGGCCGCCCGTGGCGGCGGCGCTTATCCCCGACAGGATGACGGATCGGCGTGAGAGGATCATCCTCTATCTCCTGAGGAAAGCGGGACTGGCGAACAGCATCGCCAATCCCTGGCCGGGGCTGTCTGCGCGTGCGATCGCCTGGCTCGTCTCGGGCGTCAGCGCGTCGGCGAGGACAAGTGTCGCGAGTTGACGCGCGTCGGCGCGGTCGCCGATGCGGGCCGCGATGCGGCTCGCGAGCTCGACGCGCTGCATGAGCGCGGCCGATCCGGCCCAGGTGGCGACCGTGTCGTCATAGCCCTTGGGCGATCCCGGGCGCCACACCGGCTGGCCCAGCTGCGTGAACATCGCGGCGATATTCTGCCGCTCGGCGAGCGCCGGCGCCCTGACCGCGCGCAATGTCGAGACCGCCCAGTCCCACGGCGACTTGAACATCGTCGGGGCGGGGGACCAGGGTTCGGGCGAGGCGACGAGCGTCCGGTAAAGCGACGGCAGGTCACCACCGCTCTTCCCGAAATCCGCGGCCAGCCGATCGACAAGCGCCGGCGGCGGTTCGTCGGCGGTGAAATGGCGCGCAAGCTTGGTCGCGACATGGCGCGCGGTTGCGGGGTGCACCGCGAGGTCGCGCAATATGGCCTCGGCCTGCCGCCTGCCGGGCTGGTCGTATGTCTTGCCGAGAATCGTCTGCGCCCCCGGCTGGTGCAGGCGTTCGACGAACAGGGTTTCGCCGGGCCGCGCATCGGCGGGCATCAGCCGCTGGCCGGCGCCGCGCCCGAGCCCCGCGACGGTCAGTCCGGTCAGCGCTTTGGCAAAGCTCGTCACATCGGCCTGCGTATAGCCGGCGCGCACCCCCAGCGTGTGCAGCTCCAATATCTCGCGCGCGAGATTTTCGTTGAGCCCGGGCGCCTGCCGGTTGCCGCGATTGCGGACGCGCGTCGCGAACGGGCTGTCGGGGCCGAAACTCTGCGCCTGATCGAGAAAGAGCAGCATCGCGGGATGATGCACCGCGGCGGTCAGCAGGTCGGCGAATTTTCCCATGACATGCGGCCGGATCGCCTCATTCTCATAGTTACCGGCGAAGCCGACCACGGTCTGCTTGTCGGCCGAAATCGCAAAATGATTGGACCAGAAATGGACGAGCCGCTCGGCGAAGGGGGTCGGCGTCGCGATCGCCGCGGCAAGGCGCGCGCCCGCCGCGTCGGTATAGTGGCGGCGAAAGCCGGCGCGCGCCATGCGGCGCATCGCGTCGGGCATCGCTTCGTCGCCGTCGCGCATGGCCGCGTCGTTCGCCTCGCGTCGCATTGCCTGCCGCTCGTCGCGATATTCGGCATAGGCGGTCGCGATCGCCTCGCGTCCGGCCAGACCCGCGATCGCGGCGGGCGCGGGGTCATAGTCGCCGATCTGGCGTGTCAGCCATTCCTTCGGATCCTCGATCGCCGGATCGTCGAAGCGGCGGCCGAGCCCGAAGCGATTGGCGGCAAGATACTGGACTGCCATGACAAAGCCTTTCCGTGCTCCGAACGCACGATGCCGGCCATTTGTCGCAAAGCTGTCCCGGCGTCAGAGCGATTTGTCGTAAATCTGGTACACGCGGTTGACCTTGGCGTCGATTGCGTCGGCGACGGCGTTCATCCCCTGATTGTCGTCGAGAACCCAGCCGATGTCGCCATGCGACGCGCCGAATTTGGCGACGCCGTCGCGGCGGATATATTCGATCATCATGAAGGCGAGCGTGCTCGCCATGCGGCTGTTCTGGAGCTTCTTGACCACACCCATCAAGGGCACGCGAAGGCGGCGGCTTTGCGGCTTCCTGAGCCACCACAGCAGTTTCGCCCAGTTGAAGGGCAGGAGCGAGCCGTCCATGTCGATGAGCAGCTGGTTGATGTCGGGCAGCACGATCATGAACGCGACCGCCTCGCCATCGACCTCGGCGACGCGGATCAGATCCTCGAAGACGACGTCCTTCAGCTTCTTGCCGACATAGGCGATCTCGCTGTCGGTCAAGGGCACAAAGCCCCAATTGTCCGACCATGCATCGTTGAGGATGCCCATGATCAGCTTCGCCTCGGCATCGAACCTTTTCTTGTCGACGCGGCGGATACGGATGCGCGCATTCTTCTCGCCCGCGGCGACGATGCGATCGACCAATGGCGGGAAGCCGTCGGAAATTCCGACCGAAAAGTTGCGGAGCTGCTTGACGGGCGCATAGCCTGCACCCTCGATCCACGCGCGATAGAGCGGGCTGTTGTGGCCGAGCATGATCGTCGGCGGCTCGTCGAACCCCTCGATCAGGAGGCCGGGCTCGTCCCAGATCGAGATCGACAGCGGGCCGAGTGCGCGCGTCATGCCTTGCCCGCGCAGCCAGTCCTCGGCCGCGGCGATCAGCGACTTTGCGCTCTCCTCGTCCTCGGCCTCGAGCAGCCCCCAGTTGCCGGTGCCGGGTCCCATACCCTGCTCGGCGGGCTGCGCGAGCGCGAGTTCGTCGATATGCGCCGAGATGCGTCCGATCGTGCGCCCGTCGCGGCGCGCGAGAAAATATTGCGCCTTGCCATGCTCGAACCACGGATTCTTGCCCGGCGTCAGCAATCCGTACACTTCGCTTTTCAGCGGCGGAACCCACGCCGGATCGCCGCGGTTGAGGCGAAAGGCGAGTTCGACGAACTCGCGCAAATCATTCTTGTCCTTGACCGGGAGGATCGTGATCGGGCCGTCCGAATGTCCGCTCATACTGGTTTCCTGAAATGCCAACCCTACATGGGTGGCGACGCATTAGGGCATAGAAATGGCGCTGGCGACCCGCATTCGGCCATTTTGCTGCCACGAAATCATGGTGAAGAACCGCCTATGTTAGCGATGAACACTCTTGTCGACCGATTGTCGGCCCCTGCGGCGGCGCCGGTGCCGAAGTCCGCGATCGCGGACGATATGGCGATGATCCGCGCGGCGTCGGAGCTGACGCGCGATCTCGTGCAGCCGAGCGCGCGTATCTACTGGACCGATTTCCTTGCCTCCACCTTTGTCGGTTATGCCGGCATCGCGGCGGCGATCCTCGCGCCCTCGACCGCGTGGATGCTGGTCGCCGCGGTGATCGCGGTCGTCGCGCTCTACCGCGCGGGCAGCTTCATCCACGAACTCACCCATATCCGCAAGAATGCGCTGCCGGGCTTCCGCCTCGCGTGGAATATCCTCGTCGGCGTGCCGATGCTGATCCCGTCGTTCATGTACGAAGGCATCCACAGCCTGCACCACAACCGCACCAAATATGGCACGGTCGAGGATCCCGAATATCTGCCGCTCGCGCTGATGAAGCCGTGGACGGTGCCGCTGTTCGTCGTCGCCGCGGCGTTCGCGCCGCTCGCGCTGGTCTTTCGTTATGGCATACTCACGCCATTGTCGTTCCTGATCCCGCCGCTGCGCCGGGTCGTCGTCGAGCGCTATTCGGGCATGATCATCAACCCGCTGTTCCGCCGCAAACCGCCCGAGGGCGAGTTCCGCCGCCAGTGGGCGTGGCAGGAAGGCGGCGCCTGGGCGTGGTCGACGCTGCTGATCGCCGCGGGCGTCTTGGGCTGGGTGCCGCTGCGTGCGCTCGTCATCTTCGGCGCCATTGCGTCGGCGACGCTCGTGCTCAACCAGATCCGCACGCTCGTCGCGCATCTCTGGGAAAATGACGGCGAGGTTCTGACCGTGACCGGCCAGTTCCTCGACAGCGTCAACGTCCCGCCGCCGGGTCTGCTGCCCGAATTGTGGGCGCCGGTGGGGCTGCGCTATCACGCGCTGCATCATTTGCTGCCGGGTGTTCCCTATCATTCGCTCGCCGAGGCGCACCGCCGCCTGAAGGACGCGCTGCCCGCGGATTCGCAATATCATGGCGCGAATTACGACAGCCTTCCGAAGCTGGTGATGAATCTGGTTGCCGGGTCGGCACGCGGTTCGGTCGCCTGATACTCGTTGCCGGCGGCATGTCGGTTTTGGAGTGGTGAGCGGTCCTGAAATCTCGTCATGCTGAACTTGTTTCAGCATCCATGATCCGAGCTCTCGTTCAGCGCAGCGCCGAAGGAAACGGCAGGCCATGGACCCTGAAACAAGTTCAGGGTGACGAGAAAAGAAATGTCGCCGCCCGGTCGAAAGCCGAAGATCATCCTCTTCGCCCCCGGCCGTTGCGCGCCGCGCGTTCGCTCCCTTGGCCCCTTCGACTGCGCGCCGAAAAGAATGCCCGACAATCATCCGCAAAACGATTTCTTCTCCTGCGCTCCCTAAGCAATTGCATATCGCGGCGGGAGGGCTTACCGGCACCGCATCGACCGTTTAGAGTCAGGACAGGGCTGATATGGCTGGCAATCAACCGAGTGCGCGTCCGCGCTCCCCGCATCTGCAAGTGTATAAATGGACCCCCGCGATGGCGGTTTCCATCTTTCATCGCGTCAGCGGCGACGGTCTCGCGATCGTCGGTGGTCTCATGTTCCTCTGGTGGCTCGGCGCGCTTGCCGCGGGTCCCGATGCCTATGCGGCCTTCCTCGCCTGCGTGTGGCACGATCCCAGCCCCGAGGTCGGCACCTTCCACCAGATCACCAATATTCTCGGCAAGGTCGTGCTGATCGGCCTGACCTGGGCCTTTTTCCAGCATCTCTTCTCGGGGCTGCGCCACTTCGTGCTCGACACCGGTGCGGGTTACGAGCTCAAGACCAACAAGCTCTGGTCGACGCTGGTTTTCGTCGGTTCGATCACCGCCACAGCCGCGGTCTGGCTGTATGTTTTCTCGGAGGCGCTCAATGGGTAACGGAACGCGTCTCGGCCGCGTGCGCGGGCTCGGCTCATCGCACCATGGCTCGCACCACTGGATCCAGCAGCGCTTCACCGCGCTCGGCAATGTCCTGCTCGTCACCTGGTTCGTCGTGTCGATGTTCCGCCTGCCGCTGGGCGATCACGCCGCGGTGCTGCGCTGGGCTTCCGATCCGATGGTCGCGCTGGCGCTGATCCTGATGGTCGCGAACGCCTTCTGGCATCTGCGGCTCGGGCTGCAGGTGATGATCGAGGATTATGTGCACGGCGAGGCGGCCAAATTGCTGTCGCTTGTCCTTTTGAACTTCTACGCGATCAGCGGCGCCGCCTACGGCATTTTCGCCATCGTTCGTATCGCGCTTGCGCCCGCCACCGGGCTCGTTCCGGGGGGCATGTGACATGACCGACGCCTACAAGATCATCGACCATATCTATGACACCGTCGTCGTCGGTGCCGGCGGTTCGGGCCTGCGCGCCACGATGGGCAGCGCCGAGGCGGGGCTCAAGACCGCGTGCATCACCAAGGTGTTCCCGACGCGCAGCCACACCGTTGCGGCGCAGGGCGGCATCGCCGCGTCGCTCGGCAACAATTCGCCCGACCATTGGCAATGGCACATGTACGACACCGTCAAGGGGTCCGACTGGCTCGGCGACCAGGACGCGATCGAATATATGGTGCGCGAGGCGCCCAACGCGGTCTACGAACTCGAGCACGCCGGCGTGCCGTTTTCGCGCAATCAGGACGGCACCATCTACCAGCGCCCCTTCGGCGGCCATATGCAGAATATGGGCGAAGGTCCGCCGGTGCAGCGCACCTGCGCCGCGGCCGACCGCACCGGCCACGCGATGCTTCACGCGCTCTACCAGCAGAGCCTGAAGTATGACGCCGACTTCTTCATCGAATATTTCGCGCTCGACCTGATCATGGAAGACGGCCCCGACGGCAAGGTCTGCCGCGGCGTCATCGCGCTGTGCATGGAGGATGGCAGCATCCACCGCTTCCGCAGCCAAGCGGTCGTGCTCGCGACCGGCGGCTATGGCCGCTGCTATTTCACCGCGACGTCGGCGCACACCTGCACCGGCGACGGCGGCGGCATGGTGCTGCGCGCGGGCCTGCCGCTGCAGGACATGGAATTCGTCCAGTTCCACCCGACCGGCATCTACGGCGCGGGCGTGCTCATCACCGAAGGCGCGCGCGGCGAGGGCGGCTACCTCACCAACAGCGAGGGCGAGCGTTTCATGGAACGCTATGCCCCGTCGGCGAAGGATCTCGCGTCACGCGACGTCGTCTCGCGCTCGATGGCGCTCGAAATCCGCGAGGGCCGCGGCGTCGGGCCGCACAACGACCATATCTATCTGCACCTCGACCATATCGATCCCGCTGTGCTCGCCGAGCGCCTGCCCGGGATCACCGAAAGCGGCAAGATTTTCGCCGGCGTCGATCTGACGCGCCAGCCGCTCCCCGTCGTGCCGACGGTCCATTACAATATGGGCGGCATTCCCTGTAACTATCACGGCGAGGTCGTCACGCTCGGCAAGGACGGTCCCGATACGGTCGTCCCCGGCCTGTTTGCGGTCGGCGAGGCCGCGTGCGTGTCGGTCCATGGCGCGAACCGTCTCGGCTCGAACAGCCTGATCGACCTTGTCGTGTTCGGCCGCGCGACAGGCCACCGCCTCAAGGAAATCCTGAAGCCCGGCGCGGCGCAGCAACCGCTGCCCAAGGACAGCGCCGACCTCGCGCTTGCCCGCCTCGACCATTTCCGCAACGCGAACGGCGGATCGCCGACCGCGGAAATCCGCACCGAGATGCAGCGCGCGATGTCGCAGCACGCCGCCGTGTTCCGCACCGACGAGCTGATGGCCGAGGGCAAGGACAAGCTCACCAGGACCTATCAGCGGATGAACGACGTCCATGTCACCGACCGCAGCCTCATTTGGAACACCGACCTCATCGAAACGCTCGAGCTCGACAACCTCATCGCGCAGGCGACCGTGACGATGCATTCGGCGTTCAACCGCAAGGAAAGCCGCGGCGCCCATGCGCATGAGGATTTCCCGAACCGCGACGATGCGAACTGGATGAAGCACACGGTCAGCTGGTTCGACGGCTGGGGCGGCAAGGGCGGCGGCGTCCGCCTCGATTACCGCCCGGTCCACGAATATACGCTGTCCGACGACGTCGACTATATCAAGCCGAAGGCGCGGGTTTATTGAAACGACGGGAAACGGCCGACGAGGAATGGCGAAGACTCTTGAAAGGAGGCTTCGCTTTCGAAACTGCGCCGTTCGCCGTCCACCCGTTGGATCATCGCCGCGCGGAAAGAATGGTCTTTGTCGCGGCCAGAGCTGGTGCTCTGCGATCCGATATTCTTGATGCAGCGACAGTTCATCTCCGTGGCGAGGGCATCCGAGAAGCCGATCTGGAGATTCACCTTGCTCGTGTGCAGCAGTTTCTCGACAGCTTCAGGATTGTTGGCAAAGCGCGCAAGGCGTGGTTGGTTTTTTGGAATGGCACTGAATCGCCCACGACGGATTATACGACGAATCTTGTGCAAGCTCTTGATCCCCGGACGTCTGAGAAAAAGATATGTGACTTTTTAGAGTTGCACTACAGCGCTATCGAGTACACTTCGCGCGAGTTGCTTTACTTCTCAACGAGAAAGAAGAAAAATCCGTACCGAGCATCGCCTGAGTTGACATCGGATCATAGACTCATCGCATACACATGCGGCCATAACCCTTGGCTGGAAGCGCGTTTTTGCTTTGATGTCGTCGTTTGTGAAGCTGAAGGCGGAGAACAGAGCGTGTTCTGGTCCGCCGCTTCTCGATCACGTGAATAATCATGCGCCCGGCTGGTGGCCGATGGATCGTCAATGTCTCAACCTTGCAGTTGCCGGATGGCATCCCGCCGCTCATGCAGCACGCGGATCACATCGACCCGCTCGTCATCGATCAGATAGAATATGAAATGGTACCCGCTTCGCGCTCGTCTCAGGCCCGGAAAGAGCTCCGCTTCTTCCGCGCGGCGCAATCCATCCACCGCAAGACGTTCGATGGCGCAGCGGAGATCGCCGACATAGTGACGGGCTTGGTCGACGCCCCAATGTTCGATGGTGTAATCCGCGATGACTTCAATATCGACTTCCGCTTCGGGGCGGATGACGACGCTACGCATCGCTTTCAGGGCCGAACTTTCGCTCCATGAAGGCGTCCCAATCGAACGGACGCGCAGGACCGCTATCGATTCCCTTTTGAATTTCGCGTCGCAACGCCTCGACGCCATCATCATAGGCAATATAGCGCCGCATCGCCTCACGCACGACTTCGCTCGTCGTCGCAAATTCGCCGGATTCAACCTTGCGACGGGCAAATTCGATGAAGGGTTCGCCCAAGGCGACCGAGGTGTTCTTCGCTGCCATGACCACGGTGATACCAAATTTTGGTAAAGTCGTCCAGAGCGGCGCTTAATCCCCGAGCAGGCTGCGCACCGGGTTGATCTCGGAAAAGGGCACGTCGACGTCCTGCCCCATCATCCACAGCTTCTGACACGCGATCGCAAAGAATATCAGCGCGATCGTCCAGACGATGAAGGTTTTGCGCGCGATCCAGCGGCGTTCGGCTGCTTCGGCGGCGGCGCGGGCCTTATAGTCGACCCCGAGCTCGCCTTCGAATTCGGCGACAAGCTGCGCGCGGCGGGTCCGCGAAATATTCGCGATACTCGCATCGCCCTCAATGCTTGCCGATCGGCGTTTTGCCATGATCCACCCTGGCCCAGCTAGTCCTGGGGCTCTTCATAACGCCGAGCCCCTGCCAAAGGGTTAACCCCATGCTATCGGTTCGTCGCAATTCCGATCAGCTTGATGCGTGCGGTCGCGCCGCGGAGCAGCGTCAGGTCGCGCGGCGGTCGCCCGAGCGCGGCGGCGATGAGGCGCAGCACGGCATCGTTCGCGGCACCGTCGGCGGGCGGCGAGGTGACGCGAATCTGTACGGTTTCGCCCTCGATCCGGATTTCGTCGCGCCGCGCGCCGGGCGTCACCCGCACCTCTATCCGCCCCAATGCGGCGAGGGCATGGAGCGCCTCGGTCAGCGCGGGATCGGGACGGTATTTCAGATGGTGACGACCAGCTTGCCGACCGCGGTGCGGTCGCCGAGCTTTGCGATCGCCTTGCCGCCGTCTTCGAGCGCGAAGCTCTCGGTAACGCGCGGCTTGATCTTGCCCTGCTCCCAAAGCTGGAACAGCCGCGCGATGTTGGCGCGGTTGCGCGCCGGCTCGCGCGCGACGAACGCGCCCCAGAAGACGCCCGCGACGTCGCAGCTCTTGAGCAGCGTGAGGTTGAGCGGCAGGCGCGGGATGCCGGCGGGGAAGCCGACGACAAGGTAGCGCCCCTCCCATGCGATCGAGCGTAGCGCCGGCTCGGCATAATCGCCGCCGACCGCGTCATAGATGACATTGGCACCATTCGGACCGACGGCTTCCTTGAACTTGTTCGCAAGCTCCTTCGACTGCTCCTTGTCGAACGGCTGGCGGCCGTAGACGACGACCTGGTCGGCGCCCGCCTGACGCGCGATCTCGGCCTTCTCTTCGCTCGATACGCCCGCGACGACGCGCGCGCCGAACGCCTTGCCGAGCTCCACCGCCGCGATGCCGACGCCGCCCGAGGCGCCGAGCACGAGCAGCGTGTCGCCCTCGGCAATATGGCCGCGATCGACGAGCGCGTGGATGCTGGTGCCATAGGTCATCAGCAGCGACGCACCCTCCGCGAAGTCATGCGCTTCGGGCAGGTGATAGACATTGTGGACGCCGACCACGACCGCTTCGGACATGCCGCCGTTGCCGCAGCCTGCGATTACGCGGTCGCCGACCTTGAACTCGGTCACGCCCTCGCCGACCTCGGCGACGAGGCCGGCGACTTCGCCACCGGGCGCAAAAGGGCGTTCGGGGCGGAACTGATATTTATCCTCGATGATGAGCACGTCGGGAAAGTTGACCGCGCAGGCCTTCACGTCGATCACGATCTGGCCCTTGCCCGCGGTCGGGCGCGGCAGTTCGCCGAGCTGGAGCGTTTCGGGGCCGCCAGTTGCGACCGACAAGAGAGCCTTCATCATCTTCTCCTCTTATGGTGTTTGTTCAGCCTTATGCAGCGGGGCGCATCCACGGACGATCGGCGTCGAGCCGTTTTTCGTAGGCGCCGATCGCGGCGTCGCTCTTTTCGGTCAGCGAAATCTCGTCGAGCCCTTCGAGCAGGCACATCTTGCGGAACGGATCGATCTCGAAGGTGAAGCGATCCTGGAACTGCGTCGTCACCGTCTGATGCTCGAGGTCGACGAAGACCGGGTCGGTTTGGGCGACTTCCATCAGCCGGTCGATTGCCGCCTGCGGCAGCACGACGGGCAATATGCCGTTCTTCACCGCATTGCCCGAAAAAATGTCCGAATAGCTGGGCGCGATCACGACGCGGATGCCAAGGTCGCCGAGCGCCCATGCGGCATGTTCGCGGCTCGACCCGCAGCCGAAATTGTCGCCCGCGATCAGGATCGGCGCCCCCTTGTATTCGGCGCGATCGAACAGATTGTCGGGATCGGCGCGCAGGCTCTCGAACGCGCCGCGCCCCATACCCTCGCGCGTCGTCGTCTTCAGCCAGTGCGCGGGGATGATCACGTCGGTGTCGACATTCTTGAGCCCGAACGGGATCGCGCGGCCTTCGACCTTGTCGAGCGGGGTCATGCGCGGCCTCCAGCAGTGGCGCCGATTTGGTTCACGCGGAGACGGGGGGGGAGGGGGGAAGGGGTTCTTCTTCCCCCCCCAAGAAGGGGCCAGAT
>CBJKNR010000076.1:0-11334 GCA_966417555.1 uncultured Sphingopyxis sp. | reverse complement strand
ACGTGCGACACGCCGCAGTCACTGCTCTGCCCGCCGCCGATGCCGTCGCAAGCGTGTATATTTCGCCATCGCCCACCTGGCCCATTGCCGGTCAAGGGGCTGGAGGGTCGAGTACAGGGCCGCCTTGTAGGAGCGGGTGTAGTAGTTGAGCCAGCCTTGGATGATGGGATTGCACATCCGCGCCAGATCGTCGATCTGTTTGTCCACCCGACACCGCAGTTGCCCCCGTCGAATCGCTTGGCGGAGCGCCTTCGCCGCGGCGGCATTAAGCCCCTCCTTCTCAGCATCGGGCAGCTTGCGAAAAGTCGTGCCCGCCTTGTTGAGAAGCTTTTCCCAGCCCAGCGCGTCGATCCAGCCCTGCAGCCGCGCGGCGTCGAGGCCATCCTTGCGGACGTCGTGAAAGCGGTAGGAAACGCCCTGCTCGTCGAGCCAGCGCCGCGCCTTCTTCACCGTGTCGCAGTTCGAAATGCCATAGAGAATCATCGTCATGGCCCGGAGCCTAGCAGGCGCCGGTTGCAGATTCGAGGCTGCGCACGCCTGCGCCCCGAAAATCAATCATCGCTCCGCGATGCGCGTGTTCGCGCTCGCGAGCTTGCCGCGCAACGCGCGTGCGAAGCCCTCGTGGAGCGCCCCGGCAATCCCCGGATTGGCGGCCAGATAGGCGCGCAGCGCGGCTGCGGGCACGAACCACAGCCGGGCGTTGCTGCCGAGAAGCACCGTTCCCGTCGCGTGCGCGCCGTCGAGCACCGTCGCCTCGCCAATCAGCGCGCCGTCCGAAAGCTTGCCGACCTCGACGCCGTCGCGCAGGATCGCCGCCTGCCCTTCGGCAAGGTAGAAAAGGCTGGGCGCCGCCTGATTCTCGCGGATCAATGTCTCGCCGCGCTTCGCCGAAATCCAGTGCCCCTGATCGATCAGGTCGCGCGCGACCGCGGCGCCCAGTCCGTCAAAGTGCCGGCGCCGCAATTCTTCCTCCTCGGCCGAGAATCGGATTTTTGCCTCGCGCAGCCACAGCCGCGCCAATATCGCGATATTGACCACGAGGATCGCAAGCACGAGCAGGCCGTAGCCGAGGTCCGGTCCCCGGAACAAGGTCAGCGGCAAGGCGACCAGCGCCGCCGCCGCAAGCCCGATGCGCACATATTCGATCCGCACGACCAGGCTCGTCGCAAGCAACAGCAGCAACACGCCATAAACGAACCATGCGGATTCGAAATTCGCCATAGCCAATCGCTTCGATTCCGACCCGCCGCCGGGTCATCGGGTGTATGACGTTACCGATAGCCAAAAGCCTTGGCGGCGGACCCCCTCCACATCCAAAGCTTGTAACAAACTAACATTTCGTGCCGCCCAAGAAAAGCATAGGTGCGCAAATGTCACGATAATGCTAATTTTCCGGTCCGGCCGCGCGGGAAACATTGCTTCCGCGGGCCATAAGCGCCATGTGGCGCTCGATTCGAACGCGAAAAAAGACAGGCATATGACGAAAAACTGGCAACCGCACAGCTGGCGCTCGCACGAAGCCCGCCAGCTTCCCACTTATCGTGACGCCGATGCGCTTGCGGCCGCCGAACACGAGCTTGCGGGTTATCCGCCGCTGGTCTTTGCCGGCGAGGCGCGCGACCTCACGAGCGAGCTCGGCCGCGTCGCCGAGGGCAAGGCCTTCCTGCTCCAGGGCGGCGACTGCGCCGAAAGCTTTGCCGAATTTCATCCGAACAATATCCGCGACACCTTCCGCGTGCTGCTCCAGATGGCGGTCGTGCTGACCTTCGCATCGAAGATGCCCGTCGTGAAGCTCGGCCGCATGGCGGGCCAGTTCGCCAAGCCGCGCTCGGCCGACATGGAGGATGTCGATGGCGTGTCGCTGCCGAGCTATCGCGGCGATATCATCAACGACATTGGCTTCGAGGCCGAAGGCCGCGAGCCCGATCCACAGCGGATGGTCAAGGCATACAACCAGTCGGCAGCGACGCTGAACCTGCTCCGCGCTTTCGCCGGCGGCGGCTATGCCAATCTGCATCAGGTCAACGCGTGGACGCACGACTTCATGGACCGCAGCCCGTGGGCAAAGAAATATCAGGAAACCGCGGCGCGCATTTCGGAGGCGCTCGCCTTCATGGAAGCGTGCGGCGTGACGCCCGAGACGGTCCCGCAGATCAAGGGCACGAGCTTCTACACCAGCCACGAGGCGCTGCTGCTCCCCTACGAGCAGGCGCTCACCCGGCAGGACAGCCTGACCGGTGGCTGGTACGACACGTCGGGCCATTTCCTGTGGGTCGGCGACCGCACCCGCTTCGAAGGGTCGGCGCATATCGAATATCTGCGCGGCATCGGCAATCCGGTCGGCATGAAGTGCGGCCCCACGCTGGAGCCCGACGTGCTGCTGCGCCTGCTCGACACACTGAACCCGAACCACGTGCCGGGCCGCATGACGCTGATCACGCGCTACGGCCACGACAAGATCGAGGCGCATCTGCCGAAGCTCGTCCGCGCGGTGAAGGAATCGGGCCACCCCGTCGTCTGGTCGTGCGACCCGATGCACGGCAATGTCATCAAGACCTCGACCGGCTACAAGACGCGGCCGTTCGAGCGCATCCTCGCCGAAGTGCGCGGCTTCTTTGCCGTCCACCGCGCCGAGGGCACGCATGGCGGCGGCATCCATATCGAGATGACCGGCCAGAATGTCACCGAATGCACCGGCGGTGCGATGGACGTGACGCAGATGGATCTCGCAGACCGCTATCACACGCATTGCGATCCGCGGTTGAACGCGGGGCAGAGCCTCGAGCTGGCGTTCCTGCTGGCCGAGATGCTCAATCAGGAAATGGCGGATCGGGCGAAGCAGGCGGCGTAACTCCTACCTCGTCATTGCGAGGAGCGAAGCGACGCGGCAATCCAGGGTAGCGTAACCCGCTCTGGATTGCTTCCCCCGGCATTCGCCGGGGTCGCAATGACGATCTGGAGACTTACTTCCCCGGCCACCGCTTCGTATCGGCAAACGCCCGGCCGAGCGCGACGTGCAGGTCGGCATCCTCGGCCGCGCCGCCGAGCGGAATCTTGTCGGAGAAATTGTCCGCCGCGCTGTGATAGTCGCTGCCGAGGAAGGCTTCGAGCAGCTTCATGTCCGAAAAGCTGCCGCCGACCATCAGCGACGTCACGCCTTTGGCGCCGAGTGCCCAGCCGTCCTGCCGCTGGATGAAGGCGTCGGCCTCGCCATCCTCGTCGAGCGTGCGGCCGAGCTTTTTCGCCGCGTCGCGCACCACCGCGTCATAGGCGGGCTTGCCGCGGCCGATCGTCGCCACGGGGGTCCCGCGCGGCGAAATGGCGATGGTATCGACGTTGAGCGCGACCGTGATGTCGGACAGCGGCACGACGGGATGATCGGCGAAATAATGCGCGCCGAGCAGGCCCTTTTCCTCGGCGGTGGTCGCCATGAAATAAATGTCGCGGTCGGGACGCGCGCCCTTGCCCAGCCGTTTGGCGACCTCGATCAGCACCGCGATACCGCTCGCATTGTCGACCGCACCATTGCAGATGCGGTCGGCGGCGCCTTCGGGCTCGCAGATGCCGAGATGGTCCCAGTGACCGAGGAACAGCACCGCCTTGCCGTCGGGCCTGGCGCCGGGCAGCCTGGCGATGATATTGTTGCTGGCGAAGGGGCGCGTCGCTGATTTCGCCGTGATGTCGGCGGTCACCGGCAGCGCCGCGCCTTTATAGTCGGGCGATTTGGCAGCCTCGCGCAGCGCGCCGCCATCCTGCCCCGCCTTTTTGAGCAGCGCGTCGGCGGCTTCGAGCGACAGGAAGCCGGTGACCGGTGCGCCCGGCCTGGCGCTCGCCAGCCGGACCGCCTTGCTGCCGGCGCTTTCGCGCAAAGTCGTCCACGGCACCGCGTCGGTCGCAATCACCAGCACGGCGGAGGCGCCCGCATCGGCCAGCATCTGCCGCCGCTCGCGATAACGCGGCAGTTTTTCGCCGAAGGGAGCATTGTCGAACAGCATGATCGCGAGCTTGCCCCGGACGTCTGCATTGACCTTGCCCGTACCGTCGACACCATAGCCGACGAAGATGGCTGGAAGGTCGGTGAACGAGGCCGAGGCGTCGCGCCCGGTCAGGATGACGCCATCGTCCTCGATCGCGAAATCACGGCCGTTGACCTTGAACTTCGCGCTTCCACCGAGCGCCTGCGTCTCGACGAAGGGAACGGGCTGGAGCCATGGCGTCGCGCTGCCCGGGACGGCTTCGAGCCCGGCCTTCGCCCATTCGCCGACAATATAGGCGATGGTACGATCCTCGCCTTCGGTCCCGGGCGCGCGGCCCTCGAACGCATCGCCCGCGAGGGTCTTGATATGCGCCGCCAGCTCGGCCTCGGTGACAGGAGCTTCGCCCTTGGCGGGCGCGGCCGAAGCGGCAGGCGTGACGGTGAGAAGGGCGACGGCCGCTATGGCGGCGCGGAAAGAGCTATTCTTCATGGAGGCGCCGCATGGCATTTCCGCCGCCGGCCGGCAAGGCGCGTTCGTCGAACGACGAACGGCAGTCAGAGCGCGCGTGCTGCCCGCTCCAGCAGCGCCCGCGCCGCCGCGACATGCATATCCTCGATCATCCGGCCTTCGTGACGCTGTGCCCCGCCGGTCGCAGCGGCGACGAGCGCCTCGGCGGCCGCTACCTCGCGCTCCGACGGCGCGAAGGCCGCGTTGCACGGATCGACCTGCGACGGGTGGATCAGCGTCTTGCCGTCGAAGCCGAGCCGCCGCCCTTCGGCCGCCTCGGCGGCAAATCCCGCGGCGTCGTCGATCGCGTTATAAACGCCGTCGAAACCCCAGACGCCGCCCGCGCGCGCGGCGAGGATGATCGCCTGGATCGCGTGGCTCATCGCGCCGCGGTCCATCCCGTCGGGCAGTTTCAGCTCGTGCGCGAGGTCGTTGAGCCCCGCGATCAGTCCGGTCACGACCGGATCGGCGGCGATCTCGCGCGCGGCATAGATTGCGACGGGCGTCTCGATCATCGCGAGGATCGGCAAGCCCGTATCGCGAAGCGGGTCGAGATCGGAGGGCGCATCGACTTTCGGCAGCACGACGGCATCGAGGGTCAGGCCATGGAGCGCCGCAATGTCGGCCCCCTGCTCATCGCTGCCCGTCGCATTGACGCGCACCGCGACGCGCTTGCCCGGATAACCCGCCTCGGCCGCGCGGCGCATCGCCGCGCGCGCCTCGATCTTGCGATCCGCCGGTACCGCATCCTCGAGATCGATGATCAGCATGTCGGCCGCGAGGCCCGCCGCCTTTTCGAGCGCGCGCGCGTTCGAGCCGGGGACGTAGAGCAGCGAGCGGGGAGCGAAGTCGGCCATGCGCTTTTGTCTGGCGCAAAGGGTCCAAAGCCGCAATAAAGAAGGACTTGCAGGTGCAATTTGCTGAGGGGGACGAGCGATGGGTTATGTGGCGATTGCCGGGGTCGTGCTGGCGCTGGTGTTCGTGCTGTGGGCGCTGACGCCCGTGCGGCAGGGCTACGCCTATACGATCGAGCGCTTCGGCCGCTACACTCACACCGCTCAGCCCGGCCTCAATTTCATTATGCCGATCTTCGACCGCGTCGGCCGCAAGGTGAACATGATGGAGCAGGTGCTTGATATTCCCGGGCAGGAAATCATCACCAAGGACAATGCGATGGTGGCGGTCGACGGCGTCGTCTTCTTCCAGGTGCTCGACGCCGCCAAGGCAGCCTATGAGGTCAGCGACCTTTACCTGTCGATCATGAACCTGACGACGACGAACCTGCGCACCGTGATGGGGTCGATGGACCTCGACGAGACGCTGTCGAAGCGCGACGAGATCAACACCCGCCTGCTGCACGTCGTTGACGATGCGACCACCCCGTGGGGGGTCAAGATCACCCGCGTCGAGATCAAGGACATCCGCCCGCCCGCCGACATTTCGAACGCGATGGCGCGGCAGATGAAGGCCGAGCGCGAAAAGCGCGCCAACATCCTCGAGGCCGAGGGCAGCCGCGCCTCCGAAATCCTGCGCGCCGAGGGCCAGAAGCAGAGCCAGATCCTTGAGGCCGAAGGACGCCGCGAAGCCGCCTTCCGCGACGCCGAGGCGCGCGAACGCGAAGCCGAGGCCGAAGCCAAGGCTACCCAGATGGTGTCGGACGCGATCGCGGGCGGCAACGCCCAGGCGATCAATTACTTCATCGCGCAGAAATATGTCGAGGCGGTGGGCCAGTTCGCAACGAGCCCGAACAGCAAGACGATCCTCTTCCCGGTCGAGGCGACGCAGCTGATCGGCACTCTGGGCGGCATCGGCGAGCTCGCCAAGGACGCGCTGGCCAAGCGCGATGGGGGGCAGTGACATGCCCGACTGGCTGGCCAATCTCGACCCGCACTGGGCGTGGCTCGCGCTCGGCGTGCTGCTCGCCGCCGCGGAAATTATCGCGCCGGGCTTCTTCCTGATCTGGCTCGGCGCCGCGGCGATCGCGACCGGTCTTCTCGCATGGCTGCTACCGATCGGTATCCCGCTGCAGCTCGTCATCTTCGCGATCCTGTCCTTCGTCGCGCTCTACTCGACACGCCGCTGGCTGAAGACGAACCCGATCACGACAACCGACCCTTATCTCAACCAGCGCGCGGGCCGCCTCGTCGGCGAGGTGCTGACGGTGACCAAGGCGATCGAGGACGGCCGGGGCCGTGCCAAGGTCGGCGACGGCGAATGGCCGGTACGCGGGCCCGATGCCGCCGAGGGTGCCAAGGTCCGCGTGGTAAGCGCCGACGGCGGTGTGCTGGTCGTCGAAGCGGCCTGACGTAGCGGGCAAGCCCGGGGGTCAACCGGTCGCGGTCGGCATCACCACCTCGACCCGCCGGTTCTTGGCGCGTCCCGCCGGATCATCGGCGCCGCTTGCACCCTGGTTCGGTGCGATCGGCGCTGTCTCGCCCTTGCCCGATACGCGGAATTCGCGCTGACGGACGCCAACCTGCCGGCCGAACCAGTCCGCGACCGTCCTCGCCCGCGCTTCGGACAGCGTCTGGTTATAGCTGTCGTCGCCCTTGCTGTCGGTATGACCGATGATCTGAATCGTGCCGGGCGGACTCTGGCGGATCAGTCCGGCAGCCTTGTCCAGTTCGACCTCGGCGGCGGGGGTCAGCTCCGCCTTGTCATATTCGAACAGGGCATCGGACGGCAGGTCGATGATCGTGCCCATGTCGGTGACACGTGTATCGAGGCCGCTGACCTTGCCCGATAGCGGGCTGACCTTCGCGTGCAGGCCCGGCGCCGCGGGCGCTGCCTTCGTTTCGCTGACGACGGCGGCCGGTGCCGTCTTTCTTTCGCCCTCGCCGGTCGAATGTTCGGGCGCACTGCCCGAACAGGCGGCAAGCAAGACCGCCGCGCCCAGCGAAACTACCACCCGACTCATCGCTGGACGGCGATGCCATCGAACGGCGCGATATTGGGGAAGTTGATCGATACCGTCTTGCTCGTTTCCGGCGGTGCCGCAAATTTGGCCCACATCACGCCGGGTTTGGACGTGCAGTCGACGGCCATCGTATCATAGTCCGAATGGCTGCTGCGGCTGAGGTTCGACACCATCGCGCCGCCTTCATTGTCCCTGAGCACGCCGATGCGCTGCGACGTCGCGTCGTCGATCACGCTGATCTGGTTGACGCGCAGCGATTCGCGATTGTGCTTCTCGGCGCTCGAACAGCGCAGGGTGACAGTTAATATATCGCCCGTCACCTTGACCGAGAGCAGGTCGACCTGCGACCCGTCGGGTCCGGGCTGCGACTGGATCACGGTCGCCGCGGGCATCGGCGTCACCGGCGGTCCCTCCGGCTCCTCCGGCTTCACCGCTTCGCGCATGACGCTGCCGGCTTCGGCCGCCGCCGGGTCGCCGGCCCGATCCCTGTCGTCGCCCTTGTCGCCCTTGACCGTACAGGCCCCCAACGCCAGGGCAGCCGCCCCCGCCAGCGTAAATATCTTCGATCGCATGATATTCCTCCCGGTCGGACTCTGCCCGAATACGCGTGGCCGCGCCGGAAGGTTCCTCCCCAGAGGCCCGGCGTCGAGGACGGAGAGGCCACGCCTAGCCCCCGCGCGGTCTCGCATAGATGGCGACGACATTCCCGAGCGTGTCGCTCTCGCCGATGCGCCGGAACCCGAGTTTCGCAGACACGCGCTCCGACGCGTCGTTGCCGGGGTCGATGATGCAGCGCACTTCCTTTGCGTCGAGGTTCGCGTCGGCCCAGCCCAGCGCAGCGGTCATCGCCTCGGTCGCATAGCCCGCGCCCCAATGGTCGGCGTCGAACGCCCAGCCCGCCTCGGGCAGCCCTTCAAGTTCAGGGATGCCGCGGCAGAAATAGCTGAGGCCGCCCATGCCGACCAGCGCGTCGCTCGCGCGGTCGGCGAAGACCCAATAACCGAGGCCCATCACCGGCCACAGCCCCGCCGAGCTCAGGAACTTGCCCCAGCTTACGTCCGGCGCGCGTGGTTCGCCGCCGATGAAGCGCGTGACGCGTTCGTCGGCCCACATGGTGATATGCGTGTCCTTGTCGGACAGGCGCCCCGGACGCAGGCGCAGGCGGCGGGTTTCGATGACGGGTGCGATGCTGATCATGCGCGCGGTGTGCCCAAGCGCACGCGGCCGGTCAATCGGGGTTCAGATAATGATCGAACAGGTCGTGGAGCACCGCCTTGCCGTCCACCTGCTGCTTCGCACGCAGCACCGCCAGCGTGTCGACGCGTGTCAGAACATCCACGTGGCGCAGCACCGTATGATATTGCGGCCGGTCGTTGAAATCGTGGAACAGCAGGATGCAGTCAGGCTTGCAGTGGATGATCGCCTGCAACAGGCACGCGACCCGAAAGCGTCCGTCGATCAGCACCGCATCGGGGCTGCCGCCCATGACGCGCCAGATATGGGTGTGATAGCGTGGCCAGTCGCGCAGACGGCTTTGATCGAGCGGATAACCCCACTCGCCGACCGGCCCGATGTCGATGTGGACGGGGGTGAATTCGACCGCCTCGCGCGATACCTCGGCGTGGACCCTCGCCAGCCAGGCGGGATCGCTGTCGACGCTCACGATCTTGCGGACCTGCCGCGCCGCGACCGCCGTACTCCCGCCGCATCCGAATTCGAGCAGCGAGGAAAGCCCGGCGAGCTGCAGCTCGAACTGCGTGACTTCGGCCGCGGTCATATGTGGCTGCATGGTCCCTCCACATCGCGAGGGATATGGGAGCGAGATCGCGACGTCCAGCCTGCGCCGCAGATTAGCCCGCAAAGACGGGAACCGGAGGGGGAGAGAGAAACCGCTCCGGATTCCCGCCTTCGCGGGTCAGGCCGCCGCGGCAGCCAGTTCGGGTTTCGACGAATGCGCCGGCATTATCGCGTCGGCATAGTCGCTTTCATATTTCCGGATCAGTGCGCGATCGTCATGATTCCATGGATGGAAACCCGGCATGAAATAGGAAAGCCAAGGGAAGAAACTCTTGCGCAGCACGCCCGGCGTGCCGAGCAGATACCACCAGATGCGCGCCGTGACGCGCCAGCCGGTCAGGCCGTCCTGACGGAGCAATGCCTTCATGCCCTTGACGCGCTTCGGCCAGAAACGTGTGGTGACGAGGACCATCATCAGCGACTTGGCGCGCCAGCGCCGGAAGCGGCTCCAGTCCTTCGTCGCGTGGAGCCACGTGTCATACGCGACGCCCTTATGCTCGATCTCCTCGATCGCGTGCCATTTCCACAAGGCCGCCCATTCGGGCTCGGCGCCGGCATACATGCTTTCCTCGCGCAGCATCACCGCGGCCATCATCGCGGTATAATGTTCGAGCGCGATCGTCGCCATCAGGTTGACGATTTGCGGCCGCGTTCTGATCAGGTCGAGGACCTGGTTCACATCGTCTTCGAGTTCGGAAAGATCGTAGCCGGCCTCCGCCGCCTTCCTGTTGAAGACGACATGCTCGCGGCTGTGAATCACTTCCTGCTGGGTGAAGGCGCGGATCTCGCGCGCCAGCTTCTCGGGCGCGCCGTCGCGGTGCGCTTTCACCGCCTCGATGAACATCGCCTCGCCGCGCGGGAAAGTCACCGACAGCGCCGTGTGAAACGCCGAGGCGATCGGGTCGCCACCCAGCCACCAGCGGCCTTGCCGGTCATCGCGGCCAAAGCGCATGTCGCGCGGCGTGATCGACAGATCGGCGGGGGTCGGCGACCGGGAAAGGCTGGACATATGGCTCATACCGTCGAAAAGGGGCGATGGGGCAGCAATAGGGTTTACTTACACATATGTCAATAGCGAAGAAGCGTTTGAGTCCCGAGGAAAGCCGTTCGGCGGCGCTTGAGGCTGCGCGCCAGATTTTGATCGAAATGGGACCGGCGGCGGTGACGCTGAAGGCGGTCGCGGCGCGGATCGACCGCACGCACGCCAATCTGCTCCACCATTTCGGCAGCGCCGCGGGGCTGCAAAAGGCGCTCGCCGCCTATCAGGCCGAAACGGTGTGCGCGACGATCGGCAGGAAGATGGCCGAATCGGCACCCGGCGAACGCAATGTGCGCGAGATCGTCGACCTCGCGTTCGATGCGTTCAACAGCGGCGGCGCGGGCGCGCTCGCGACGTGGATGGCGGCGACGGGCAACGACGACGCGCTCGACCCGATCGTCGATGCGATCCACCGCCTGATCGACGGCATGGCCCCCGACGCGCACGAAAAGCGGCTGATGCACGAAGATACGCTCGCGCTCGTGCTGATGGCATTGGGCGACGCGCAGCTCGGCGGCCCGATGGCCGAGGCGCTCGACTTGCCGCGCGACACGTCGCGCGTGCTCGCGACCGAACTGATCACCGGACGGATCGCGCGATTCTGGGCCGAACATGGCGGGAAGCCGCAGGACTGACGCGAACCTAGCCAAATCACGCCGCTTTCCCTAAAGGGCGGCGATGCATTTCCTCGACCAAGCCAAGATTTTCATCAAGTCCGGCGATGGCGGCCCCGGCGCCGTGTCGTTTCGGCGCGAGAAATATATCGAATATGGCGGCCCCGACGGCGGTAACGGCGGCAAGGGCGGTGACATCGTTTTTGAAGCCGTCGCCGGCCTCAACACGCTGATCGACTTTCGCTACACCCAGCATTTCAAGGCGAAGCGCGGCACCCCGGGAGCGGGCCGCGACCGCACCGGGGCGGGCGGCCCCGATCTCGTGATCCAGGTACCGATCGGCACCCAGATCCTCGCCGACGACGAGGAGCGCAGCCTGCTCGCCGACCTTACCAAAGAGGGCGAGCGCATCCATTTTCTGCGCGGCGGTGACGGCGGGCGCGGGAATGCGAGCTACAAGACCTCGACCAACCGCGCGCCGCG
>CBJKNR010000075.1:0-11343 GCA_966417555.1 uncultured Sphingopyxis sp. | reverse complement strand
GGGACAGCGTCGATGCGGTCCGCGCCCATTTCGCGCTGCCCGCGTCGCGCGCCTTCGTCGCCGACATGCGCGCGCTCTCGCCCGAGCCGCCCGCGATCCGCATCCATGCGGCGGAGGATATCACCGCAAAGCTGATGGGGTGATTCGCCCCTCCCTTCAGGGAGGGGTTGGGGGAGGGCATGTTTCGAGGGCGCGACGGGTTGGTTTACAAGCCCTCCCCAAACCCCTCCCGCAGGCGGGAGGGGCTTCAAAAAAAACCGCTTTCCTACATTATCCGGCTATGCCAGCCTTCATCGCGGCTCTTTCGATCGACGGACAAGCGCGGTTGCTGCCGGGCGTGCGGGCGCGCCGCTGCGGGGACATCTCCGCGCGGGATGCGGCGGACGCAAGTCGGCGCCGATGGGCTGAACTTTGGTGAACTTTGGATTGTCGTTGCACGCTTTGCCGCCCTCTCCGGATGTCGGGACTCGCGCGGGACGGGCTTGATACGGCGCGCCGCTGCGATAGGGCGGGCCGATAAACATTGGGGAGGCATGCGGGGGCATGAGCGCGTTCGAATTCATCATGTCGCTGTTCGGGCTGATCCTCGGCCTCGCGCTCGCCGAGGGGCTTGGCGGGCTGGCGAAGGCGCTGAAGGCGAGCCACCGCGTGCGCATCGGCTGGCCGACCGCGCTGCTCGGCCTGTTCGTGTCGGGCGACGTCGTCACCTTCTGGATGTACGGCTGGGCGATGCGCGACCTGCTGCCGCTCAGCTGGCCGGTGCTGTTCGGCGGCTTCCTTGTCACCGCTACCTATTTCATTGCCGCAAGCCTCGTCTTCCCCGACGATCCCGAGGCGTGGGAGAATCTGAACGCCCATTTCGACAAGCATCACCGCAAGGTGCTCGGCGGCATCCTGCTCTGCAATATCGCGCTGCTCGCCACCGTCGCCGCGTTCGCGACCTTTCCGCCCCTCGACCCGCGCAACATCGTCATCACCTGGAGCTTCTTCCCCGTCGCCGCGCTCGCGATCGCCGCGAAGGACCGCCGCATCACCTGCGCCTGCCTCGTCTGGCTGATCGCGCTCTACCCGCTCTCGGCGGTGTGGCATTGAGGCCCGAAGGACGTGGAAGCCGCGCTCAGTCGGTTGTGACCCACTGCGCGCCGGCGCGCCGATAGAGCAATGGCGAGACCGACCGGTTCGCGTCGGCATGTTCCTGCCTGACGAAATCGGGCAATTTGGCACGGATATCCGGCGCGGACGCGTCGGCGACGATCAGGACGTCGTCCGACGGGACCGCGACGATCAGCTTGCCGCCGAGCGCGCGGTCGAGATCGTCCCAGCCGTCGGCGAGCATCAGGCTGGCGAGATAGTCCATTTGGGGAACCATGACGACGCCGCCGGCGACCGCTTCCTTCGGCGGCAGCGACGGCAGGACAGCGAGCACCTGCCGGCGGGCGAGCGTCATGACCTCGTCCTGCGTCATTTTATAGAGGTCGAGATCGCGCTGCATCCACGCGCTGCTGACCGTTTTCCGGTCCGCGACGACCACCAGCTCGAGCCCCGTCGCATAAGGCGTCGAGAAGATTGCCTCGTCGCCCTTGGCGCCGCGTTCGGCGAGCAGCCGGTTGCGCTGCGTGGCATAGCCTGCTTCGCGGACGACGAGGCGCAGGCTCTGCAATTCGCGTTGCTCGTCCGACTCGCTGCCGGCGGCTGGCGTCGCGGCGTCGGGAGCCTGCGCCGCCACATTGACCGTGCCCAGCAGGCCTGCCGCCAGCCCGATCGCCCTGCCGAATATCGATTTGCCGCCAGCCATCGTGCCTGCTCCGTTCCTTGACCGGGCCGTCCTGCGACCGGAAACCTCGGCCAGGTCAGGCCGAAATTACCGGTTCATTCCGGCTTTCTGCCGATCTAGGCTAATTCGCCTTTTCCAGCAATGGCTTGAGATATTGCCCGGTGAAGCTGCGCTTCTCCTTCACCACCTGTTCGGGTGTCCCCGCCGCGACGATTTCGCCGCCCTTCACGCCGCCCTCGGGGCCAAGGTCGAGGATATAATCGGCGGTCTTGATGACATCCAGATTATGCTCGATCACCACGACGCTGTTGCCCTGATCGACCAGCGCCTGCAGCACCTCAAGCAATTTGCGGACATCCTCGAAATGGAGGCCGGTGGTCGGCTCGTCGAGGATGTAGAGCGTCTGCCCCGTCGAGCGGCGCGACAGTTCCTTCGCAAGCTTGACGCGCTGCGCCTCGCCCCCCGACAGCGTCGTCGCCTGCTGTCCGACCTTGATATAGCCGAGCCCCACGCGGACGAGCATCGCCATCTTCTCGCGGATCGCGGGCACCGCCTTGAAGAATTCGGCGGCATCCTCGACCGTCATGTCGAGCACGTCGGCGATGCTGTGGCCCTTGAATTTCACCTCGAGCGTTTCGCGGTTGTAGCGTTTGCCGTGGCACGTCTCGCACGTCACATAGACGTCGGGCAGGAAATGCATCTCGCTCTTGATGAGGCCGTCGCCGGTGCACGTCTCGCAGCGCCCGCCCTTGACGTTGAAGCTGAAGCGCCCGGGCTTGTATCCGCGCGCCTGGCTTTCGGGCAGGCCCGCGAACCAGTCGCGGATGATCGTGAAGGCGCCGGTGTAGGTCGCGGGATTCGAGCGCGGTGTGCGGCCGATCGGCGACTGGTCGATGTCGATCACCTTGTCGCAATGTTCGAGCCCCTTGAGGCTGTCGTGCGGCCCCGCAACCATCCGCGCGCCGTTGAGCACGCGCGCCGCGCTGGCATAGAGCGTATCGATGATCAGGCTCGACTTGCCGCTGCCCGACAGGCCGGTGACGCAGGTGAAGGTGCCGAGCGGAATCTTCGCGGTGACGTTCTGCAAGTTGTTCGCGCGCGCGCCCTTGAGCACGAGGTCGAAGCCGTTGCCGGGGCGACGGTGCTTCGGCACCTCGATCTTCTTCGCGCCGGTGAGGTAGGCCGCGGTCAGGCTCTTCGTGTTCGTGAGTACCTGATCGAGCGTGCCCTCGGCGACGATCTCGCCGCCGTGGAGGCCCGCGCCGGGACCCATGTCGACGACATAGTCGGCGTGGCGGATCGCATCCTCGTCATGCTCGACGACGATGACGGTGTTGCCGAGGTCGCGGAGGCGCTTGAGCGTCGCGAGCAGCCGGTCGTTGTCGCGCTGGTGGAGACCGATCGACGGCTCGTCGAGGACGTAGAGCACGCCCGACAGCCCCGACCCGATCTGCGAGGCGAGGCGGATGCGCTGGCTCTCGCCGCCCGAGAGCGTGCCCGATGTGCGGTTGAGGTTGAGATAGTCGAGCCCGACATTGTTGAGGAATCCGAGCCGCTCGTTGATCTCTTTCAGGATCGCTTTCGCAATCTGCTTCTGCGTATCGTTCAGCTTCTCGTCGAGCGTGCTGAACCAATCAAGGGCATCCGCCACCGAGCGCTGCGCCGACATGCTGATATTCTCGCCCGCGATCTTCACCGCGAGCGGTTCGGGGCGAAGCCGCGCGCCGTGGCATGTCTCGCACGGATGCGGGGCCTGATATTTGCTGAGCTCCTCGCGCATCCACGCGCTTTCGGTCTGGAGCAGGCGGCGGTTGAGATTGCCGATCACCCCTTCGAACGCCTTGTGCGTCGTGTAGGTACGCTTCCCGTCCTTGAAGGTCAGCTCGACGGGCTTGCCGCCGCTGCCGTAGAGGATGATCAGCTGCACCTCTCCGGGCAGATCCTGCCACGGCGTCGTCAGGTCGAAGCCATAGGCTTTGCCGAGGCTTTCGAGCACCTGCATATAATAAGGCGAAGGCGGATTCGATTTCGCCCAAGGCACGATCGCGCCCTTTTTCAGGCTCAGCGCATGGTTGGGAACGACGAGGTCGGGGTCGAACTCCTGCCGTTCGCCGAGGCCGTCGCATGCAGGGCACGCGCCCTGCGGCGCGTTGAAGCTGAACAGGCGCGGCTCGATCTCGGCGATGGTGAAGCCCGAGACGGGGCAGGCGAATTTCTCGGAGAAGATGAGCCGGTTTGCGGGGATACCCGCGCCCTTCATCGCGCCGCCGGTGTCTTCCTCCTCGCGTCCCGGGACCGGACCATCGGCGAGATCGACATAGGCGAGCCCCTCGGCGAGCTTCAGCGCGGTCTCGAAACTGTCGGCGAGCCGCGTGCCGAGGCCTTCGCGGACCGCGATACGGTCGACGACGACCTCGATGTCGTGCTTGTATTTCTTGTCGAGCGCCGGCGCGTCGCCGATCTCGTAAAATTCGCCGTCGATGCGGACGCGCGTGAAGCCGTCCTTCTGCCACTGCGCAAGTTCCTTCTTGTACTCGCCCTTGCGTCCGCGCACGACGGGCGCGAGCAGATAGGCGCGCGTACCCTCCGGCAATTCCATCACGCGGTCGACCATCTGGCTCACCGTCTGCGCCGAAATCGGCTCGCCCGTCGCGGGCGAATAGGGAATGCCGACGCGCGCCCACAGCAGGCGCATATAGTCGTAGATTTCGGTCACCGTCGCAACGGTCGAGCGCGGGTTCCGGCTCGTCGTCTTCTGCTCGATGCTGATCGCCGGCGACAGCCCGTCGATATGTTCGACATCGGGCTTCTGCATCATCTCGAGGAACTGGCGCGCATAGGCGGAGAGCGACTCCACATAGCGCCGCTGTCCCTCGGCATAGATGGTGTCGAAGGCGAGTGACGATTTCCCGCTGCCTGACAGGCCGGTGATCACGATCAGCGCATCGCGCGGCAGGTCGACGTCGACGCCCTTGAGATTATGCTCGCGCGCGCCGCGCACTTTAATGTGGGTGAGACTCATGGGAGAGCTATGTTCCAGATTTGTTCTTTGCGCGCAAGGGGGCGCATCGCATGCCCGCTAAATGGGATGCGCCGGAAAAGGTTGCAATAGCCGCGCCCTTGCTGGAACTCAGTCCTTCTTGCCCGCGAACCCACCGCTTATGTCGAAATCGCCGCGTATCTGACCCAACGGACCGTCTTTCGACAGGGTGAATATCCCTCCCACTTCGGCGGCGTCGGGACCGTAGAAATTGCCATTGATCATATAGCTGTACTCGGTGTGCTGGCGCCCGCCCGCAAAGGCGGCCCCCGATACGAAGGACTTCATCATATATTCGCCGAGCTGGCGGCTCGCGGCGATTCCGCTGGGGTCGCTCGCGAGCAGGTTGACCAGCGTTTCCATGTTGAATGTGCCAAAATCGACGCTGGAGCGCATGGTGCCGTTGATGTCCGCGAGTTGTCCGATCCCGCTGACATTGCCCTTGCCGAAAGCCAGGCCACTGTATGTCGCCGAGCCCGAGCGTGGCATCTGCGCGGCAGAAGTGACGCTACCGAACGGGATATAATAGCGGTTAGTGAGTGTCCCGCCGCGACCGTCCGAGCGCTTCAATGTCACGCTCGCGAAGCTGCTGTAGGTGAGCTGGAGTTGGCGGCCGCTGCCTGAGAAGCGCATGATTCGCGCCTCGCGCAGCCCATCGCCGCTGCGATAGGCGGCAAAGTCGGGATTGCTGTCCGCACATCAGTTCGGATCCCGCAAAAGCTGTGTCGACCGATCCGGGCAGACCGGGGTCGATCGACTTGAATATATAGTCACCCGATGCGGGATCATATGTGACGTTGATTCCGCGAACGGCTGAGCCGTAGACATAAGGCGGGCTGCCGTCGATCTCTTCGACCAAGCTTACCTTGCCGAGCAACTCGGTTCTTCCCGTGAGGTCGGCAAGCGGCGTCGTGCCTGCGATCACGCTATCGTCGCGCTTGCCGTAAAGCGTTCCGCTCATGACATTGCCGTTGGCGGCCGACGCACCGAACCGGGCGCCGACTTCGTCGCCGGCAGGCCCGAAGAAGCCGCCATTCCATGCGCCGCTGTAATTGGTCGGACCGGTGACGCCGAAATTGCCTGCGAAGTTGCTCGACGATGCGGCGAGTTGCCCGCTGGCGTTGAAGGTGCCGTAAACTTCGAAGAAACTGTCGAAGTTGCGTACGTCGCCCGTTGCCGACAGCTGGCCGGTCGCGAAATCGATCGCGAGACGCCCTTGACCGGTAAGCAGCCTGGGTGATTCCGTGGAATTGAGCAAGGTTCCGGCCAAGTTCAGCTGAAATCCCGCCATCCCGCCGCTAAGCGCCGATCGCGAGGTCGGGAAGCCGAAAATGAAATCGTCATAGATGTAGCGGCTGCCGTTGACGGTAACGAAGCGGCCTGCCGCCATATATTTGAGCGGGGCCGCATTATTATACTGGAGCCACCCACTCGACGTCTTCAGCAGCGGTCCGAGGCCTGCATAGCCGCCGGAGCCGCCTCCGAAGATGCCCGACTGATCGGCGGTCGTCCGGCGACGGAAGACATTTTCGGGGAGAAAGAAGTTGAGGATGTTCTCAAATGGGTTGGGGTCGGGAGCATAGCCGATCACCAGAGCGGATTCTCCCACGGAAACATTGGCGGGCGCACCGTTGTTCCCGTTGCTGTCGAACGCGATGCGGTTCGTTCCAATCGAGAAGAACTCCGGTTTCGACAGCGTATCGAAGCTTGCGTTGCCGCCAAGGCCGGCTTTCCGGCCCATGAAGGTTCCGACAAAGACGCTGCCGTCGCTCGCCGAGCGGCCGTGGAAGGCCGCGCCTGCCTCATCCGCGTTGGGGCCAAAAAATGCCCTGCAAATTGCCCGACATACTGGCTAGTCGAAATGAAGCTTGCGAAGCTTCCGGAAAAACCATTCCCGGTCGATGCTACAGTGCCTGCGCCCTGCCAGCCGCCCGCGACGCCGCCCGTGCGTCCCATCCGGACATCGGCCGCAAGGCGTCCAGACGTGAAGTCGACTTGCATCGCGCCGTCGCCCGATACGCTGTTGACCCCGCCCGATTGCGAAAAGGCACCGAGGAGCCCCAGCTCATAATGCGCCTGCCCGGTCCGCGGCACCGCGTTTGCGGGGGTCAGTGCGCCATAGACCAATGCATCGACGTTGCCCGAAATGCTGGTCAAGCCGTTGATCGTGCGCTGCCAGAAGGCACTGCCGACATATCGATAGGTCAGCTGCCCCGACGTGCCGGCGTTGGTCAGCGTTAGGCTGTCGGTGGTCGATCCGGTTGTCTTGAGGTAGACGGTTATGGTCGCATTGCTCTGTCCCGCATTGATATCGGTAGGAAGAAACGTCTGCGATCGTCCGTTGACGGTAAGCGTATAGCCTTGGGTCACGGTGTCGTAGACGATACCGGCCGTAACAGCGCGCGCCGAAGTCGTTGGCGCATCGCCCGATAGCGGGAAGCTAGCCGAAGCCGTCGCTGCGCTATTTGCAAATGTCTCGCTCACCAGCGGCGCAATGAGGTCCGGGTTGCTGCCGGTGGGCGGCGGCGTGGGAGTTGGAGTAGGTGTTGGCGTTGGGGTCGGCGTGGGCGTCGGAGTAGGTGTCGGCGTGGGGGTCGGAGTCGGGGGCGGAGGCGTGCTGTTGACGCCGCCGCCGCCGCCGCATGCCGACAGCGCAAAAGCCAGAACCAGCGACGACGATGCGACTGCGAAGCGATTTTTCATTTGATCAGGCCCCCCTGTTCTCATTTTTCGTGGCAATATCCGCTTTAAAAAGCGGAGGTTATGCCGAATTCTGCACTGATACGTGAATAATCCCAAATCTCAACGGTCGATTTATTCCGTTCCCAACCGACTTTGACTGTTGGCGCAAAGCTGCCGACCTTGAGAAAGCGGAAATGGCCGCCGATCGAAGCTTGCAGCCGGTCGTCGATCCGCCGGCGCGGATAGAGAAAGAGCCTCCGATCGGATTCGAGCCGGCTGTAGCCGGCGCTGGCGGTCAGCGTCGTTTGCCCAACCTCGCGGAAGAGATAGGCCGTGAGGCCGCCCGATGTCGTCGAATATCCCGGATCGCGGGCCGCCTCGCGATTGCCGCTGACCTGGAGGCCGCCGCCGAATTTTGCCGAAAAGGCACGATCGTAGGACGCGGCGAGTTGAAGGTTCGTTGCGTCCTGCAGCTGGTTACGGCGATTGTTGACGTCGGAAACCCGGCCATCGACGCGCAAAAGCGCCTTGTTGCCCATCGGATGCTGCCAGGTCGCACCGGCGCCTGCGGAAAAACTATAGGGATCGAGCCCATACCAGCGCCACGTCGCTTCGCCCGATATGTTGATGCGGTCGTCGCCCGATGCATATTCCGGGCCGGCCTGGATCGACAATGCGATGTCGTCGAACTGTTTGGCGCGATACAGGTTGGCATAGGTCGAGGCGCGGACGAGCAGTTGCGCGCGCTTGTCGATGCCGGTGCGGAAATAGGCTTGGCCGCGGAGCGCCAGCCCCAGTCCCGACCGGGCTTTTGCATCCTCATCGAGCGTGAAGTCGCCGATGATCGTCCCGAGCGTATCCGACCGGGTCGCGCGGTTTATGTTGCTGTCGGGGGCAAGGGCTATGGCCACCGATCCGCCAAAGGGCCTTCGCGCGCTGAGCGCCGCAGCATAGAAGCGGATCTGTTGCTCGACCTCGGGCGGCAAGCCTGCTGCCTGCGCCGAACGCAGTTCGCGCTCGGCCGAGCGCAGATCGCCGAGCATCGCCTGCATGCGCGCAAGCTCGACACGGACTCGCGCGGCATTCGGCTTTTCGTCGAGAATCTCGCGAAACAGGACCGCAGCCTCGCGATGCTTGCCGAGATCGTCTGCCAGCATCAGCGCCAGCCGAAAGCGCGCCTCGGTACGCAATTCGACGTCGGGATTTGTGGCGAGTGCGCGATAAGCGGTTTCGGCGGTCGCGAATTCGCGCGCTGACCTGGCTTGGTCGGCGATCGCAAATAATCGCTCGGCAGAGACGCGCATCTCTTGTTGGACGTCGTCGCCATTCCCTTCCTGGGCTTGGGCGGAAAGGCTACAAAAAGCCAAGGCGGCCGCCGCCGCCAATGTCACTATTCTTATCGTTTTATCCCCCGGCGCAAACGACGTCAGCCTTCGTCGCGCCATGCCACATAAATGCACGGCGTCAATGTCTTCTCCCGATTCGGCCTCACAAATCTACCAAGGCCGGATTCTCGTCGACCAGTGTCGGGCCGCTTGCTTGACCGCTTCGCAACGCAGGCGGACAATCCTGCCATGTCACTGTTCCGCTACGCGGGCAGGATCGAGAGGAGACCGGGGAATGAAGGTGTTTTTGAATGGGGCCGCGAGCCTTGCGATCGGAGTGTCGCTTGTCGGCCTGCCGGCGCTTGCCGCCGATGTGAAATCGCCCGTCGCGCTGGCGGCGGCGGTGGATGATGCGGCGGGAAACGCCGAAACCGGGTCGCTGACGGCGCTGACATTCGGGAAATGGGGCGTCGACCTTGGCGCGCGCGACACCTCGGTGAAGCCAGGCGACGATTTCGACAAATATGCGAATGGCGGCTGGTTCGCGCGTACCGAAATTCCGTCGGACCAAGCTTCGGCAGGGGTCGACTATGACGTCTACAACCTCACCCAGCGCCAGCTCCATGCCGTCGTCGCAGGAGCCCCGGCGACAAGCCAGGTCGGCGGTCTGTACCGGAGCTTCATGGACGAGGCGCGCGTCGAGGCACTCGCTGCCAAGCCCTTGATGACCGACATCGCGGCGGTCGCGGCGATCAAGGACAAGAGCGCGATGGCGCGCTTCATGGGCGGGACGCAGGGCACCTTCGGATCGACGATCGTCAGCGGCGGCCCCTATGCCGATACCGCCGATCCGACGGTCAACGTGCTCTGGCTGGGGCAGGCCGGGATCGGGCTTCCCGAGCGCGACTATTATCTGAACGACAGCTTCAAACCGCAACGCGATGCCTATCGCGCCTATATCGCGCGGACGATGAAGATGGTCGGCAATGCCGATCCCGAAAAGGCGGCCGACGCGATCATGGCGTTCGAGACCGAGATCGCGAAGGTCAGCTGGCCGATCGCCGATCGCCGCGACGTCGGCAAGATCAACAATCCGATGTCGTCGGACGAACTTGCAACCTACGCCCCCGGGCTCGACTGGAAGGCGTGGTTCGAAGGCGCCGGTATCGCGCCGCAGAGGCGGATGATCGTCAACGAGAATAGTGCGGTGCGCGACATTGCGGCGCTTTATGCCGGGACCCCGCTCGACACGATCAAGCTATGGCAGCAATTCCACGTTGCCGACAATGCCGCGCCCTATCTTTCGAAGGCATTCGTCGACAGCCGCTTCGAATATACCAGGGCGCTGAGCGGCGTCGGCGAGCTCCGCCCGCGCTGGAAACGTGGTCTGACCTTGGTCGACGGTAGCCTCGGCGAGCTTGTCGGCGAAACCTATTCGAAACAATATTTTCCGGCGAGCGCCAAGGCGAAGATGGAGACGCTGGTCGCCAACCTGAAGCTCGCGATGGGTGATCGCATCCGGAACAACAGCTGGATGGCGCCCGCGACCAAGGAAGCCGCGCTGGCGAAGCTTGCCAAGATGGACGTGATGGTCGGCTATCCCGACAAATGGCGCGACTATTCGGGGCTGAAGATCGACCCCGCCGATCTCTACGGCAATGTGAAGCGCAGTGCGGCGTTCGAATATGCCTATGCGCTCTCGGACCTGAACCAGCCGGTCGACCGCAAGAAATGGTCGATGAACCCGCAGACGGTGAACGCCTATAATGGCGGGTTGGAGAACAAGATCGTCTTCCCGGCCGGTATCCTGCAGGCGCCTTATTTCAGCGAGAGCGTGGACGATGCGGTCAACTATGGTGCGATCGGCGCCGTGATCGGCCATGAAATTACCCATGGGTTCGATGACCAAGGGCGCAAGATCGACGCCAATGGTGCGGTGCGCGACTGGTGGACCGCCGAGGATGCCGCGCGTTTCGAGGCGCAGGCCAAGGCGTTCGGCGCGCAATATGCGACCTATGAGGCGGCGCCTGGCGCCTTCATCAACCCCGATCTGACGATGGGTGAGAATATCGCCGACCTGGCCGGGCTCGAGGTCGCCTACGACGCCTATCATCGTTCGCTCGGCGGCAAGCCGGCGCCGGTGATCGACGGGCTGACCGGCGACCAGCGCTTCTTCCTCGCCTTTGCGCAGGCGTGGCGCGACAAGGCCCGCGAGGATTCGATCAAGCAGCAGGTGGCGAGCGATCCGCACAGCCCCGCGCGCTGGCGGATCATCGGGCCGGTGCGCAACGTCGACGCGTGGTACAAGGCGTTCAACGTCGACGCGGGCGCCAGATATTATCTGAAGCCCGAGGCGCGCACAAAGATCTGGTAAGGCCCCGAGACCCCTTTCTCAGGGCCGGGCGGGGGCGGCTTCGTGCCGTCCCCGTACCGCCATGGCCGTTAGCGACAGCGCGGCTCCCGTAATAACGAACAGCGCGGGGAAGCCGATCGCCCCCAGCACCAGATCCGCGTTGCCGGCG
>CBJKNR010000074.1:0-11383 GCA_966417555.1 uncultured Sphingopyxis sp. | reverse complement strand
TCGCCACAGCCGACACACCGGCGCCGATCCGAGCGGCAAGATTGGGCAGGATACGGACCTGCGCGCCGGCATCGGGGAAGCGTGCCGCGAGGTCGGCAAGCGACACGCCGGCTAAGATCGACAGGAGATGGACCTGCCGCGTCGCGAGCGGCGCCAGCACCCCGGCGACGTCGCCGAGTTGCTGCGGCTTCATGCCGAGCATGATCCAGTCGGCACGGTCGCTTGCAGCTTGCTGTTCCTCGGGTGAAGTATGCTGGATGATGCCGGCGCGCGGCGCGGCGAAGGGGTCGACGATCGCGACCAGCGCCGGGTCGAGCCCCGCCGCCAGCCAGCGATCGAGCATCGCGCCCGCCATGTTGCCGCAGCCGACCAGCAGGAGCCGGCCGGAGAAATTCCGCAATGCCTTGGTCATAGGTCCTTCTTCTCTGTCCTCAGCGACAACTGCTTTCAGGCCCCGACAACAGGTCGAGACAGCGGCCGTCGATCTTGCCTGCATCGACCGGAAGGCCAATCACCGACGCCAGCGTGGGCATGATGTCCACCGTCATCACCGCATTGGGCTGTTCGAAACCCGCGAGCCCCTTGCGCCAGAAGAGGATCGGCACGCGGCGGTCATAATCCCATACCGACCCGTGCGTCGCGACATAGCCGATGCCTGATTCGGGGATCGGCGTGACCCGCGGCTTCAGCGCGATGATGAAGTCGCCCGAGCGCTGCGGATTGTACGAGGCGCGCAGCTTGTCGAGCAGACTCCACGTATCGGGTGCGCGCTTCGAGATCGGGTGCGCGTCAAGTTGGTCGCGCGTCACCACGGCCTCGATCTGCGGATGCGCGCGCAGGCGCGGCAGGATTTCGGCAAGCGCGGCCTTGCGCTGCGCCGCGGTCAACGCCTTCGAAAAATGATAGTCGCCGTCGTCGCCATAGAGCAAGGGCTGCGGCAGCCCGAGCTTTTCGGCGACCTCCTTGCCGATCGCGCCGGGGTTCAGCGCCTTGTCGACGCGCTGCGCATCGGGCCAGGCATTCTGACGATTACGTTCGGGCAGGTCGTGGCCGCCATGATCGGCGGTCAGCGCGACGACATAGTCGATCCCGGTGGCATCGAGCCGCGCGAAGAAATCGCCGAGTTCGCGGTCGAGCCCTGCCATCTGGAGGCACATCTCGCTGCCTTCGGTGCCCGTGCTGTGGCCGACATAGTCGGTCGCCGACAGCCCGACGATCAGAAGATCGGTACTGCTGCCCTCGCCCATCTTGCGCACCTGGCGCAGCGCAGCGGCGGTCGCGAGCACCGCGCCATCGGCCTCGGGCGAGGCCTGGAAGCGGCGGAAGTCACCGGCGTCGCGCGCCATGCGCCCGGTGCCGACCGAGCCGCCCTTTTCGAGCGGGATCGCAATGTCGTGCGGCGCGCACTCGGCGGGAAGCGTCAGCGCCGCGCGGGGCTGGTTGATCGCCGCCGCGATCGCGGCGCTCGCCTGCTGCGCGGCCGGCGACAGCGTCGTGCCGCGATAGCTGGTGAGGCCGGTGGGCGCGAGCCACATCAGTTCGTCGGCCTGGCGCCCACCCATCATGATCGCCGAACGGTCCTTGCCCGACACCGAGACGACCTGCGTCCGGGGATCGCGCGCCTTCATCAGATCGCCGAGTGTGGGGACGAGAAGATGGTTCACCGATGGCGCATATTCGCCGCCTTTCGACGTCGTGCCGGGCACGGTCTCATCCTCGGCGCAATAGACGCGCTTGTCGGCGCGCGCGACCGAGAGGTCGAAATAATTGTTGGCGACGATGCCCGTATGCGCCGGATGATTGCCGGTCAGGATCGTCGAGTGGCCAGGGCAGGTTTCGGTCGCGCCATGCGCCTGATAGCCCGACGGGAAAACGACGCCCGACGCGAGCCGCGCGAGGCCGCCGGCAAAACGCCCGCGATATTCGGCGAACAGGTCGGCCGAGAACTGGTCGACCGCGATCATCACGACGAGCTTCGGTGCCGGCGTCGCGGCCGTAACCTTCTGCACCGGCGGCGCCGAATTCTGCGCGAGGCCGGTTCCGGTGGCGGCAAGGCAAAGCGCAGTGGCAAGGGTGGCGGACAGATATTTCAGCTTCACGGACGGCTTCTCCAACGCATGGGTGTCAGCGCGGGCTGTCCTCTCGACGAAAGCCGCCTATATGGCAAGCCTTCGAACGATGAACGGGCGCGGGCACAGCCATGAATTTGCAGAGTGAGGCTTTTGTGACACGGATGGTGTGTGCGGTGCTGGTTCTGCTGGCGTCCGCCCTGCTCGCGTCGAGCCCGGCGCACGCGCAATCGACGCATATCCAGCCGAAACTCGTTGCCGAGTCGGCCGCGCCCGCCCCCGGCGGCGGCACGACCCTCGCCCTGATCATGACGCCCGAAAAGACCTGGCATGGCTATTGGGTGAATGGCGGCGATGCGGGTTTCGGCCTGTCGGTCGAATGGAATGCACCCGAGGGGGTGACGATCGCGTCCTTCCGCTACCCGGTGCCCGATGCGCTGATCCTCTTCGGCATGATGAATCATGTCTACGAGCATCCCTATGCGTTGCTCGCCGATGTGCAGGTCGACAAGGGTATCGCGCCCGGCACCGACCTGACGCTGTCGGGGGTCGCGAACTGGCTCGCCTGCACCGACAAGGTGTGCGTCCCCGAAAAGGCGGTGATCTCGGTCGCGCTGAAAGCGGGCGATGGCAAAGTCGCGCCCGCCGAGCGCACCCGCTTCGACGGCTGGCGCGCGCTGCTGCCGCAACCACTCGACCGCCACGGCAGTTGGGAAAAGCGCGGCGACATGGTGCGCTTTGCCATCCCGCTTCCCGCCAGCACCGCGATCGACGCGCCGCACCTGTTCCTCGAGACGCAGGATGTGGTCGACTATCCCGCGCCCCAAAGCTTCAGCCGCAACGGCGATCAGGTCATCGTCGAGACGCGCGCGAAGGGCGAGAAGACCGGACGGATGTCGGCGCTGCTGAAGCTCGGCGGCGGGCGCGGGCTGTCGTTGACCCTCGAACCCGGTGCGGTGCCGGCCAAGGGTGAAACGATTGCCGGACCGTCCGGCGGCATCGACACGGGCCTGTTCTGGACCGCGCTTGGAGGCGCTATTCTCGGCGGGCTGATCCTCAACCTGATGCCCTGCGTCTTCCCGATCCTCAGTCTCAAGGCGCTCAGCCTCGCGCGCTCGGGCGGCGACGCAAAGTCTGCCAAAATCGAGGCGCTCGCCTATACGTCCGGGGCCATCCTTACCGCGTTGCTGCTCGGCGGTGCGCTGCTCGCGCTGCGCGCCGCCGGCGAGCAGGTCGGCTGGGCATTTCAGCTCCAGCATCCGGTCAGCGTGCTCGCGCTGCTGATCCTCGCGCTGGCGATCACGCTCAATCTGCTGGGCAGCTATGAACTGCCCTCCTTCGGCCACGGACAGGCGCTCGCCGACAAGGGCGGCGCGGCGGGCGGCTTCTGGACGGGCGCGCTCGCGGCGTTCGTCGCGACGCCGTGCAGCGGCCCGCTGCTCGGCGCGGCGCTCGGCGCGACGCTCGTGCTGCCGGCATGGGCCGCGCTGCCGATCTTCGGCGGGCTGGGGCTGGGGCTTGCGCTGCCCTTCCTCGCGATCGGGTTCGTCCCGGCGCTCCGAAATCGCCTGCCCAAGCCGGGGCCTTGGATGGACCGCTTCCGCAAATGGATGGCGCTGCCGATGGGGCTCACGACGCTCGCGCTGGCATGGCTGCTCTGGCGCCAGCTCGGCAGCGGCGAGCAGCTCCTATGGCCGATTCTCGCGGTCGCGATGGCGGTCGTCCTGCTCACGCATTACGGCGCGGTCCAGCGCGGCGACCGGCGGTCGTGGCTGCTGATCGCGTCGGGTCTGCTGTTCGTTACCAGCCTCGCAGGCACGGTGACCGAGGTCGCCGAAGCGCAGCGCACGGCGACCGGCGCAGACTCGACCTTCTCCCCCGATGAGCTCGCCAAAGCGCGCGCGACCGGAAAGCCCGTCTTCGTCTATTTCACCGCCGACTGGTGCCTGTCGTGCAAGGCGAACGAAGCCGGCGCGATCGAGCGCGAGGCAGTGCAGAAGGCGTTCGACAGGGCAGGCGTCGTCACACTGGTCGGCGACTGGACGAACGGCGATCCCGTCATCACGCGCACGCTCGCCGAACATGGCCGCAACAGCGTGCCGCTCTATCTCTGGTACCCGCCCCGCGCCGCGAAGCCCGAAATCCTGCCGCAGATCCTGACGCCGGGTCTGCTCGCTGATTTGGCCGAGCGGTGATGCCATTCCAGATCGTCATTGCGAGCGAAGCGAAGCAATCCAGAGCGGTTTACGCTACTCTGGATTGCTTCGCTTCGCTCGCAATGACGGAGAAAAAATGATGCCCAAACAACGCGCCGACCAGCTGCTCGTCGATCGCGGGCTCGCCGAAAGCCGGACGCGCGCGCAGGCGCTGATTCTCGCGGGACTTGCCTTCGTCGGCGACCGCAAGATCGACAAGGCAGGGCAGCAGATCGCCGCGGATGCCGAGCTGAGCGTCAAGGGCCGCGACCATCCATGGGTGTCGCGCGGCGGGATCAAGCTCGATCATGCGCTGAGCCACCTCGGCTGGGACGTGACGGGCGCGGTCGCGATCGACGTCGGATCGTCGACCGGCGGCTTCACCGACGTGCTGCTGAGCCGCGGTGCCGCGCGTGTCTACGCCGTCGATTCGGGCACCAACCAGCTCGCGTGGAAGCTCAGGCAGGACCAACGCGTCATTGTCCACGAACAGACGAGCGCACGTATCCTGACGCCCGACCATATCCCCGAACCCGTCGACCTGATCGTCTGCGACGCGAGCTTCATCGCGCTGTCGAAGGTGCTGCCGGTGCCGATGAGCTTCGCGAAACCCGGTGCGCGCATCGTCGCACTGATCAAGCCGCAATTCGAGGCCGAACGCCACGAGGTCGGCAAGAAAGGCGTCGTGCGCGACGCCGCGGTGCACGCACGGGTTTGCGCGGACGTGCAGGGCTGGCTGACCGGCGAAAGCTGGGAGGTCGTCGACCTCGTCGAAAGCCCGATCACCGGTCCCGAAGGCAATGTCGAATTTCTGATCGCCGCGGTGAATCGAGCCGCTTGACGCTGCGCCGCACAATCGCGACACAAATGCAACGGATTCGCATGCGGGGGATATTGCGGACATGACCGAAATCGCAACGCCGGGCCAGCTTCGCATGTCCTATCTGCGATGGGCGCTGGTCACCGTGCCGGCGATCGTGCTGATCGGCAGCCTGATGGGGCTGCTGTCGAACAGCGGTTACGGCAATCGCTGGTTCGCCGCGCTCGACCTGCCGCCGATCACGCCGCCGGGATGGGTTTTCGCCACCGTCTGGCCGGTCCTCTATATCTGCCTCGGCCTCTCGCTCGCGATGATCCTCCACGCGCGCGGCGCCAGGGGGCGCGGCTTTGCGCTGCTGCTCTTCTTCGTCCAGCTCGTCGCCAACTTCGCTTGGTCGCCGCTCTTCTTCGGCCAGCATCAGGTGACGACCGCGCTCTATCTGATCATCTTCATCCTGATGGTGACCGTTGCCACGGCCTTCGCCTTCGCGCCGATCCGCAAGGCCGCGGCGTGGCTGCTCGTCCCCTATATGGCCTGGCTGACCTTTGCCGCGATCCTCAATTTCCAGATCGACCAGCGCAATCCCGATGCCGAAACCCTTGTCCCCGCCGCCGCCAGCACCCAGATAGGATGAAGGCAAGGGGATAGCCCCGACAAAGGAATATACGACATGCAGAGCGAAAACCGCTTTTTCGACGACCTCGCCAAGATGGTGAACGGCATTGCCGGGACCGTCGCGGGGGCGGGCCGCGAAGCCGAAGCTGCGATGCGCGACCGTGCGAAGGAATGGGTCGGCCGCATGGATTTCGTCAGCCGCGAGGAATTCGAGGCGGTGAAACAGATGGCCGCGACCGCACGTGCCGAGGCCGAGGCACTGAAGGCGCGCCTCGACAGGCTCGAAGGCGCGGGCAAGTCCGCCGCGGCGCCGAAGGCCGCGGCGAAGCCTGCTGCCGCTGCAAAGCCGACCGTGCAGAAGGCAGCCACACCCGCGGCGAAACCGAGGCGCGCCCCGAAAAGTTGATCGTCACCCCGGCGAAGGCCAGGGGCTCGACCTCGCATTCGGCTGCACCGTCGAGATCGTGTTCAGAGTCACGCGCCTCTGAACACCCTTCGCCGGAGTGACGGTTGGTGACGGGACTTGCAGACTCGCTACTTCGCGCAAGAACGGCTAGGGCGACGCGCATGAGTGACGATATCTACGACGACGATGACGGCCAGGACGCGGCGCCCATGGAGATGCTGGCGTCCTATTTCGCCGCGCACGACTGGCCGCACGAAATGGTCGGCGAGGACGAGATCGTCGCGACCGCGCAGGGCAGCTGGACAACCTATGAGCTGCGTGCGGTATGGCGCCCCGACGACGGGGTGATCCAGCTCCTCGCTTTCCCCGACATTCGTGTCGTCGAGGACAAACGCGCGGTCGCCTATGAGGCGCTTGCGATGATCAACGAGCAGCTCTGGCTCGGCCACTTCGAACTCTGGTCGAACAGCGGCACGATCCTGTTCCGCCACGGAATGCTCGTCGGCGCCGACGGCTCGCTGCCGCTCGACCTCGCGGAAACACTGATCGAAAGCGCGATCGACGAATGCGAGCGCTTTTACCCGGTGTTCCAGTTCGTGCTGTGGGGCGGCAAGACGCCCGCCGAGGCGCTCGCCGCCTCGCTCATCGAAACGCGCGGCGAAGCCTAGCCGGTTATCTTCTCGAAGCGCGTCAACCCCGGGCCGATATTGTTTGCACCGATCGCAAGCGGCTCGCCGCTCCAGTCGGCGACGAAGATCGTCTTGCGGCCGGTCCCCTGCGGGACGCTCGCGCGATTGCCCTCGATGACCAGCCCGCGCGACGGATTGTCGCGCGCCTCGGCCGCGATCGCGATCAGCACCGCATGATTTTCCTTGTCGCGCCCCTGGATCATCAGATTGTTCGCGATCCGCCCGGTCGATCCCGCGGGCAGATCGATCAGATAGTTGGTCCCCGTGCCCTGCGTGTCGTCGAAGCTGTTGTCGCGGATGTCGACGCGCGGCGAACGGGTCTTGAGATAATGGCCGCCGCTGCCCTTTTCGAAGCGCGTGTTCGTCACGATCACGCGGCCATAGGCGCCGGTATAGACACTGTGCGCGCAGCTGAGACCGCGGTCGCAGCGGCCGAGGCGCGAGAAGGTCGAGCGGGTGATCGTCAGCGTCGCCGCGGCATCGTCGCCGGTGAGAATGCCTTCCTCGCTGTTGCGGAACATGCTGTTCACAATCTCGAGATCGCTGCGCTCGAGACGGATGCCCGCGCCATTGCCGTCGGGCACGCGCAGATTCTGGAAGACGATGCCGTCGACCTTCGCGCCGTTGCCACGAAGCACGAGCGCCGCCTTGCCCTCACAGGTCACGCCGTCGAAGATCGCGCGGCCGGGCTCGGCGGCGACGAAGGCGATGCGGCCGGCGGTCTGCACCGCGCAGTCGCGATGAAAGCCGGGGGCGACGCGGATGGTCCCCTCGCCGTCGCCGATTGCGTCGACCGCTTCCTGGAGGCGATTGAAACCGCGCCCGTCGACGCTATAGGGCGCGCCGCCAGTCTGCGCGGGCAGCGGCAGCGGCGCAAGGAGCAGCGGAAGGGCGAGCAGCGGCAGCAAGGGCCGGCGGAGGATCGACTGGAACATGCACCGCCCATAGCGGCTTTCAGCGTGCCCGTCGCTCGCGAAGCTGGTTAACCCTGCGCCTGTCCCCTTATCGGACAGGCATTGGGACGGGAATTAAACCTTCGTCATGCTGAACTTGTTTCAGCATCCATGGCCTACCCTCACCCCCCTTGAGCGCGGCGTTGAAGGAGACGGCGGACCATGGACCCTGAAACAAGTTCAGGGTGACGAGCAAAGATGTGAGGCTTTGATCAATCCAGGTTCGGGCGCAGCCAGCGCGTCGCGGTTTCGATATCGACGCCGCGGCGCTGCGCATAATCCTCAAGCTGGTCGCTGCCGATCCGCGCGACGCCGAAATACTGGCTTTCGGGGTGCCCGAAATAGAAGCCGCTCACCGCCGCCGTCGGGAGCATCGCAAAACTCTCGGTCAGCACGAGCCCGGCGTTGTCGCCCGCCTGCAGCAGATCGAACAGGATCGGCTTCAGGCTGTGGTCGGGACAGGCGGGATAGCCGGGCGCCGGGCGGATGCCGCGATATTCTTCCTTGATCAGCGCCTCGTTGGTCAGCTGCTCGCCTGGCGCATAACCCCACAGCGTGGTGCGGACATGCTGGTGCAGCCGCTCGGCGAAGGCCTCCGCGAAGCGGTCGGCAAGCGCCTTCAGCAGGATATCCGAATAATCATCCTTGTCGGCGCGGAAGCGTTCCGAATGCGGCTCGATACCGTGGATGCCGACCGCGAAGCCGCCTATCCAGTCGCCCGCCGGATCGATGAAATCGGCGAGGCACATATTGGCGCGATCGCGGCTCTTCTTGATCTGCTGGCGCAGGAAGGGGAGCGTCACATGGCGCTCCTCCTCGGCGAGGTGGATGGTGACGCTGTCGCCGTCGCGCGCGCAGGGCCAGAAGGCGCAGACGCCGCGCGCCGTCAGCCATTTCTCGGCGATCAGCTTGTCGAGCATTGCGTCGGCGTCGGCCTTCAATGCCTGTGCCGTTTCGCCGACCACATCGTCCTGAAGGATCGACGGGTAGGTGCCGTGCAGCTCCCAAGCGCGGAAAAAGGGCGTCCAGTCGATGCATTCGCGCAGATCTTCGAGCGACCAGTCGTCGAAGCGGTGCAGCCCGGGCTGCAGCGGCGGCGCGGGTTTGTCGCTCAGATAGGCGTCGTAATAATTGGCACGCGCCTCTTCGAGCGTATGCAGCACGCTCTGTCCCTTGCCTGCGCGCACGTCGCGGACATGCTCATAATCGTCCTTGTAACCCTGCACATAGGCATCGCGCCCCGTGTCGCTGACCAGCGCGGTCGCGACGCCGACCGCGCGGCTCGCGTCGAGGACGTGGAGCACCGGCCCCTGATAGGCGGGGTCGATGCGGAGCGCGGTGTGCACTTTCGAGGTCGTCGCGCCGCCGATCAGCAGCGGCATCGTCATCCCCGCACGCTGCATCTCCTCGGCCACGGTCACCATCTCGTCGAGCGACGGGGTGATCAGCCCCGAGAGCCCGATCATGTCGGCGTCATTCTCGTTCGCCGCCTCGAGGATCTTCGACCACGGCACCATCACGCCGAGGTCGACGATCTCGAAGCCGTTGCACTGGAGCACGACGCCGACGATATTCTTGCCGATGTCGTGGACGTCGCCCTTGACGGTCGCCATCACGACCTTGCCCTTGCCCTTCGCGCCCGGCTCCTTCGACGCCTCGATGAAGGGCAGCAGATGCGCGACCGCCTTCTTCATCACGCGCGCCGATTTCACCACCTGCGGCAGGAACATCTTGCCCGACCCGAACAGGTCGCCGACGACGTTCATCCCGTCCATCAGCGGCCCTTCGATCACTTCGATCGGGCGCGGCATCGCGAGGCGCATTTCCTCGGTGTCGTCGACGATGTGTGCGTCGATGCCCTTGACCAGGGCATGTTCGAGCCGTTTGCGCACCTCCCAGCCGCGCCATTCCTCGGCCGCCTTTTCCTGCGCGGCGTTCGTTCCCTTGTAGCGCTCGGCGAGCGCGATCAGCCGCTCGGTCGGGCTTTCGGCCTCGCCTTCGACCTTGCGGTTGAGGATAACGTCCTCGCAGGCATTGCGCAGTTCGGGATCGATCGTGTCATAGACGTCGAGCTGGCCCGCATTGACGATCGCCATGTCGAGCCCCGCGGGGATTGCATGGTAAAGAAAGACGCTGTGCATCGCGCGGCGCACCGTCTCGTTGCCGCGAAAGCCGAAGGACAGGTTCGAGAGACCGCCCGAGAAATGCGCATGCGGACAGCGGATGCGGATTTCCTTCACCGCCTCGATGAAGTCGACCGCATAATTGTCATGTTCCTCGAGCCCTGTCGCGACCGCGAAGATATTGGGATCGAAGATGATGTCCTCGGGCGGGAAGCCGATGGTCATGAGGAGCTTGTAGGCGCGCTCGCAAATCTCGATCTTGCGCGCCTTGGTGTCGGCCTGCCCGACCTCGTCGAACGCCATCACAACGACCGCGGCGCCATAGGCCATGCATTTGCGCGCATGATCGAGGAACTGCGTCTCGCCTTCCTTCATGCTGATCGAATTGACGATCGGCTTGCCGGGAACGCACTTCAGCCCCGCCTCGATCACATCCCATTTGGAGCTGTCGATCATCACCGGAATGCGCGCAATGTCGGGCTCGGCGGCGATGAGCTTCAGGAAGGTCGTCATCGCATATTCGGCGTCGAGCAGCCCCTCGTCCATATTGACGTCGATGACCTGCGCGCCGTTCTCGACCTGCTGGCGCGCGACCTCGACCGCCGCGGTATAATCGTCGGCAAGGATCAGCTTCTTGAACGCCGCCGACCCGGTGACGTTGGTGCGCTCGCCGATGTTGACGAAGCTGGAGGAGGCGGAACTATTCTCGGTCATTTGTCTTCCTGATCCTCCCCACTTGTGAGGAGGGGACCGCCGCGAAGCGGTGGTGGAGGGGGCTCTCGTCAAAAACCTTGGCTGCTGACCGAGAACCCCCTCCGTCAGCGCTGCGCGCCGCCACCTCCCCACAAGTGGGGAGGATCGACTAGGCCGCCATCGTAAACGGCTCCAGCCCCGCGAGCCGCGTTCGCACCGGCACCTCGGGCACCTGCCGCGCGGGCAGTCCTTCGATCGCCTTCGCCATCGCCGCGATATGCGCCGGCGTCGACCCGCAGCAGCCACCGAGGATATTGACCTGGCCATGCTCGGCCCATTCGCGGACGAGACCCGCGGTGGTGTCGGGCAGTTCGTCATATTCGCCGAGCTCGTTGGGCAGACCAGCGTTCGGATAGACCATCACCAGCGCGTCGGCGATATCCGAGAGCACCTTCACATGCGGGCGGAGCTGCGCTGCGCCGAACGAGCAATTGAGCCCGATCGTCAGCGGCTTCGCGTGGCGCACCGCGTACCAGAAGGCCTCGACCGTATGGCCCGACAGGTTGCGGCCGCTGAGGTCGGTCAGCGTCATCGAGATCATCAGCGGCAGCTCGCGTCCGACCTTCGCCTCGGCCTCGAGCGTCGCGGCGATCCCCGCCTTGGCGTTGAGCGTGTCAAAGATCGTCTCGATCAGGATGAAATCGGCGCCGCCCTCGGCGAGCGCGACGACCTGTTCGAGATAGACGTCCTTCAGTTCGTCGAAGTCGATCTCGCGATAGCCGGGGTTGTTGACGTCGGGCGACAGCGACAGCGTCTTGTT
>CBJKNR010000073.1:0-11475 GCA_966417555.1 uncultured Sphingopyxis sp. | reverse complement strand
CAAGTTCGAAATGTGCTGGATCGTCGACTTCCCGATGTTCGAGGCCGACGAGGAGACCGGGAAGATCGACTTCAGCCACAACCCGTTCAGTATGCCGCAGGGCGAACTGGAGGCGCTCCAAACCAAGGACCCGCTCGACATCCTCGCCTGGCAATATGACATCGTGTGCAACGGCGTCGAGCTGTCATCGGGCGCGATCCGCAACCACCGCCCCGACATCATGTACAAGGCGTTCGAGATCGCGGGCTACAGCCAGGCAGAGGTCGATGCGAACTTCAGCGGCATGATCAACGCCTTCAAGTTCGGGGCGCCGCCGCACGGTGGATCGGCGCCGGGGGTCGACCGCATCGTGATGCTGCTCGCCGACGAGCCGAACATCCGCGAAGTCGTCGTCTTCCCGATGAACCAGAAGGCCGAGGACCTGATGATGGGCGCCCCGGCGCCGGTCACCGAAAAGCAGCTCAAGGAACTCGGCATCCGCCTCGTCGACGGCCCGAAGAGCTAGGGCGTGGGCGAACCCCGGGAGCACCGGCAGGAAACGCCGGACGGCGACATCTGCTGGTTCGAATGGGGCGAGCGCGGTGAGGGGGCTTCGCTGCTCCTGCTTCACGCCACCGGCTTTCACGCGCGGCTCTGGGATCAGGTCGTCGCGGCGCTGCCGGCGGGTACGCATGTCATCGCGCCCGACCACCGCGGCCACGGACGCAGCTATCGTCCCGCGACGCTCGCCAACTGGGCCGCGACCTCCGATGCGCTGCTGCCCTTGCTCGACGGGCTCGGCGGGCACCCGCTCGTCGGTTGCGGACACAGTATGGGCGCCTATGTGCTGACGCGGCTTGCGTCGCAGCGACCGGCCGCCTTCCGGCACCTCGTCCTGATCGACCCGGTGATCATGGATCCGGCCCTGTATGACGGAGAGAGCGCCAAGCCGATCCCCGATCCCGCCACGCACCCGGTTGCGCGCCGCCGCAACGCATGGGCGAGCGCCGAAGAAATGCGCGCGCGCTTCGCCGATCGCCCGCCCTACGCAAAATGGGATCCGCAGGTGCTCGCCGATTATTGCACCCATGGCCTGCTTACGGCGGCGGGCGGCGAGGGGCTCGAGCTCGCCTGTCCGCCCGCGCTCGAGGCGTCGGTCTACCAGAATGCGCTGCGCACCAGTCCGCACGAATGGCTGCATTATCTGTCGGTGCCGTCGACGCTGATCCGCGCCCCGACCGGTGAGCGTGGCGGCGAGCTCGACTTTTCGCTGAGCCCGACGTGGACCGGCCTCGGCCCGGCGCTTGGCGCCGAATGCGACGAGCTGTGGTCGGACCACAGCCATTTCATCCCGATGGAGGTTCCCGCGCGCGTTGCCGCGCTGCTCGCCGGGCGTCTCTGACAGGCGGCGCGTAACAAGGCGGGCGTCCGCTGTGCCAGAAAACGACATGGGCGCATCGCCCGCTTGGTCCGCGCACCCGGCCGCGCTAGGAGGGGCGGATGAGCATTTCTCTTTCCGACCATGAAACCGGCGCCAGATACGACGGCGACTATTCCGACGACCTCGCCGCGCTCGAAGACCGGCTCGAGCGATTGCAGGCCGCGCACATCATCCACGGCCAGCGCAGTGTCATCATGTTCGAGGGCTGGGATGCGGCGGGGAAGGGCGGAATCATCCAGCGGCTGACCGCGTCGCTCGACCCGCGCTATTTCGAAGTATGGCCGATCAGTGCGCCGAACGACGAGGAAAAGGCACGCCATTTCCTCTGGCGCTTCTGGAAACGCCTGCCGGGCAATCGAGAAATCTCGATCTTCGACCGCAGCTGGTATGGCCGCGTCCTCGTCGAGCGCGTCGAGGGCTTCGCGAGCGAGGCCGAGTGGCGCAAGGGTTATGACGAGATCAACGAGTTCGAGGCGCAGCTGACCGGCAGCCGCACCAACCTCGTCAAGCTGTTCATCCACATCACGCAGGAGGAGCAGGACAAGCGCTTCGCCGACCGTCTCGACGATCCGTGGAAGCGATGGAAGACCGGCGCTGAGGACTATCGCAACCGGTCGAAGCGCAAGGACTATCTCGCCGCGATGGAAGAGATGTTCGCGCAGACGAACACGCGCTGGGCGCCGTGGAAGGTGATCGACGGCAACAACAAGAAGGCGGCGCGCATCGCAGCACTGACGCACATCGTCGAAACGCTCGAGGGCGCGGTGCCGATGACGCCGTCCGATCTTGACCCCGCGGTCGTCAAGCTCGCGGCGAAAGCGTTCGGCTACAAGCCCAAAGACTAGGCTTTTTCGGACCGCTCGGCTAGCAATCCGGCGCCTCGGTCGCTACATGGGGGCGATGAGCCGCGCCAAAAGATCCGACGATTGGGGTTTCCCCCGCTGGCGTCCCTATGGCTCGTCGCGCGAGACGCAGAAGGTCCGCCTGTGCGATCGTCATGGCTGTACCGAGCCCGGCAATTGTCCCGCGCCCAAATCGCCGAACAGCCCCGAACGCTGGTATTTCTGCGAGGCGCACGCCGCCGAATATAATCGCGGCTGGGACTATTTCGCCGGACTCTCCGCCGAGGACGCCGCGGCGCGCGCCGCCGAGGAGGCGCAGGGCGCCCGCAGCTATGCCCGTGCGCAGCATTATGCGTGGGGCGGCTCGGGCGACGGCAGCCGCAGCGCCGACGAAATGCGCGCTCTCGAACTCCTCGGCCTCGATCCCGACGCCGATTTCGACGCGACCAAAAAGGCGTGGCGCGCCTATGCGAAGGAATGCCACCCCGACGTGAAGCCGGGCGACGATGAAGCCGCGAAGCGTTTCACGGCGGGGCAGGCGGCGTTCGAAGTGCTCAAACAGGCCGAGGAACGGAAGAGCTGGAAACCAGCCTAGCCGGCAAATCGAGGGGGGACTTATGCGGACGATGATGGCGATGGTGCTCGCGGGGGCGCTGATCGCACCCGCGTCGGGGCAGCAGATGAATTTTCGGGATCATGGCTCGAGCCGCGCCGAGGGTGCGGTCGGCATCGGCTTCACCGTCCCCTTTGGCGGCAAGCGGCAGAGCGAGCGGGCGCCGCGGCTAGAATTGCGCCTGTCGCGCGACACGATTAATTTCGACGGCAGCCGTCAGTCGCAAGGCGACGATCGCCGGTTCGAAAGCCGGATCGGTATCGCGTTCGACGGCGAGCGGACCTTGCTTGTCAACGGCCGGCCGGTCGAGCCCGCCCGGCGCAGCAATCTGTCGACGGGAGCGGCGGTCGCCATTGGCGTGGTCGCAGTGCTGGTCGTTGGCGGGCTGCTCGTGGCTGATGCCGCGAGCGACGCCTCCGAATAGGCCTTATTTGTAGACGCACGCGTCCAGCCCGTCGCGCCGTACCTGGCCGACGCGTGCGGTGATCATATTGCCATAGCGGCGCGTAAAGCCCGACGGGCTGATCGCCTCGCGCTTCTTGGGTAGCGGCAGGATCGCCGCGATCCGTGCGGCTTCGCGCGGGGTCAGCTTGGCGGCGCCGTGCTTGAAATAGCGCTGCGCACCGGCCTCGACGCCATAGGTGCCGATGCCGGTCTCGGCGACGTTGAGATAAACCTCCATGATCCGGCGCTTGCCCCAGATTTTTTCGATCAGGAAGGTGAACCACACTTCGGGCACCTTGCGGACGTAGCGCGTCCATCCGCTGCCCTGCCACAGGAACACATTTTTCGCGGTCTGCTGGCTGATCGTCGATCCGCCGCGCACGCGTTTGCCCTTGGCGTTGCGTTCGATCGCCTGTTCGATCGCGTCGCGGTCGAAGCCGTCATGGCTGCAGAATTTGCCGTCCTCGGCGGCGATCGCCGCACGCACCATGTTACGGTCGATGTTGGTGAGGCTTTCCCAATCTTTCGTGATCCCGTTGCCGTCGAGCAGCATCGTCAGTGTCACCGGCGGCGGCACCACGGCGTAAACCAGCACCCAGGCGACCGAAATCGCGACGAACCAGAATAGCCATTTGAACGGACGGAGATACCAGGGGAGCTTGCGCTTCTTCGCGCGGGAGGAGGTTGCCATGCGCCGCAAACTAGCCGCTTGCCGGGAGGAGGCAAGCGGACTTGATCGATCATCTGGCATCCGCGACAAGCAAGCGCAAAAGGGAGAGCCGAATGCTGCTTCGATCGGTCCTGATGCTTGCCGCGTTGGCGCTCGCTATGCCCGCAATCGCGGCGGAGGGGCGCCGCGATCTTTGCCCCGACCGGCCGGGGCTGGGCACGCCCGCGTGCACGCTCGATGCGGGGGCCACGATGATCGAGATCGGAATCGCCGACTGGACGCTCGACCGCAACGCCGACAGCCGTATCGACAGCTTTGCTTTCGGCGGCGCGCTGCTCCGTGCCGGGCTGACACCCTCGCTCGAGGTGCAAGTCGGCTGGACGATGCTCGGCCATGTTCGCGAGCGCGACAGGGTGACCGGCGACGTGACCCGTGGCACGCGGACCGGCGACGTCACGCTCGCATTGCGGCAGAATCTGCGCAACCCCGACGGTTCGGGTTTCTCGGCGGCGGTCATGCCCTATGCCACGCTGCCGGTCGGGGGTGAAGGGATCGGTGCCGGCGACTGGGGCGCGGGGCTTGTCGTCCCGGTCAGCTTCGAACTGGGCTCGATCTCGCTAGGATTCTCGCCGCATGTCGATGCGGCGGTCGACGGCGATGGCGACGGGCGCCACTTGGCCTATGGCTCGGTCGCCGGGGTCGGTTTCGACCTGTCGGAGGACGTCTCGACGGCCGCCGAACTGTCGCTGACCCGCGACCGTGATCCCGCCGGATATGCGACCGAGGCCTTGGCAGGGCTGTCGGCCGGCTGGCAAGTCGGCGAGGACAGCCAATGGGATGTCGGTGCCAATGTCGGGCTCAATCGCGCCAGCCCCGATGTCGAATTCTATTTCGGCTATGCGCGCCGTTTCTGACGTATCGATTGCTTCAGTCCTTGGGCGGTTCACTGTCCTTCTTGTCGGTCACCAGCGAGCGCATCCTTGTTTCCGCATCGGCGTCCCTGCCGCTCATCACCAGCCACGCCATCGCGGCGGCGGCGATCAGCGACAGCAGTGCAAGCCAGTATCCGATCTCCCAATTTACCTCGATCATCGCCAGCGCTGCCCGATCCATGCTGCTGTCCTGACCATTCTTTGCCGCCTCGGTGACGAGCGCGTCCTTGCTGTACCGCCAGGTGCCGATCAGGATCAGCGCGATCGCCGCGACCGACGTGCCGAGCACGAATTTCGCCGCCTCGCGGCCTTTCAGGAATAACAGGACCAGACCGCCTGCGATCGCGAGCAACGCGACGATGAGCCAGAAGTTGAGCGACGCGTTATCGCTGACCTCCGCAGCCTGCCCCAATGCCTTGACGCGGCCAAAGGCGAGGCCGAAGCCGCTGGCTTCGACGAGCTTCTGTCCGGAACAGCTGACGGTCATCCACGGCAGCAGGAACGCCAGCAGGGCGACCGCTTTTGGAATCCGGATCCATTTCCACATGAAAACTCCCCTTCGGCGGGCCGAAGGGGAGGCTGGTCCTTTTGCACCCGCGAGTCAAATCGCGGATTTACGGCATCGGAATGCGCGTCAGGCGGAGACGAGGCGCCGGTCGCCGGCGAGTTTGAGCATCGCCTTCTGCAGCTTTTCGAAGGCGCGGACCTCGATCTGGCGCACGCGCTCGCGGCTGACGTCGTAAACCTGGCTCAGATCCTCGAGCGTCTTCGGATCGTCGGTCAGGCGGCGTTCGGTCAGGATATGGCGCTCGCGCTCGTTCAGCGTTTCAAGCGCTTCGCTCAGCAGCGCATGGCGCACGTCGCGTTCCTCGGCTTCGGCGACGCGCTCGTCCTGCAACGGGCCCTCGTCGCCGAGCAGATCCTGCCACTGGCTGTCGCCGTCTTCGCCCATCGGCACGTTCAGCGAGGTGTCGCCGCCCATCGCCATGCGACGGTTCATGCTGATCACTTCATCCTCGGTGACGCCAAGGTCGGTCGCGATCTTCGCGACATGCTCGGGGCTGAGGTCGCCGTCCTCGAACGCCGCGAGATTGTTCTTCATCCGGCGGAGGTTGAAGAACAGCTTCTTCTGCGCCGCGGTGGTGCCCATCTTGACGAGGCTCCACGAGCGGAGGATGAATTCCTGGATCGAGGCGCGGATCCACCACATTGCATAGGTGGCGAGGCGGAAGCCGCGCTCGGGGTCGAACTTCTTCACGCCCTGCATCAGGCCGATATTGCCTTCGCTGATCAGCTCGCTGACTGGCAGCCCATAGCCGCGATAGCCCATCGCGATCTTTGCGACGAGGCGGAGGTGCGACGTGACGAGCTGCGCTGCAGCCTCATTGTCGCCATGCTCCTGGAACCGCTTGGCGAGCATATATTCCTGCTCGGGCGTCAGAAGCGGAAATTTGCGGATTTCGGCCAGATAGCGGTTCAGGCTCGCCTCACCGCCGAGCGCGGGCACCACTGCCGGAACATTGCTTTTGTTAGCCATTGATAGCGTCTTCCCTAATTTTCAGAGGAGAAATATGCCGCGGTTGCTTCCGGCGGTCGAGATAGATTTTCATTCGAAACTTAAACGCGCAATTCATCGATCAGTTCCCGCATATCCTGGGGGAGTTCGCTGTCGAGCGCGATCCTGTTACCGGTCACCGGATGAATAAAGCCCAAATGGGCCGCGTGCAATGCCTGCCGCACGAAACCCCGCGCTTTCAGCACGTCCGACAGCGGCTTGCGGGTGCGGCCATAAACGGGGTCACCGACGAGCGGATGGCCGATATGCGCCATATGGACGCGTACCTGATGCGTCCGCCCGGTTTCGAGCCGGCATTCGACGAGCGTCGCGCCGGCGAGCGGCTCGACCGTCCGGTAATGGGTGATCGCATGCTTGCCGCGTCCCTCGGCCACGACCGCCATCTTCTTGCGGTTGGTGCTCGACCGGCCGAGCGCCGCGTCGATGGTGCCGTTCGCCGGCATCGGCCGGCCGGTCGCGATCGCGAGATAGCGGCGGTTGATGCTGTGCGCAGCGAATTGCTTCGCGAGGCCTTCGTGTGCCTTGTCGTGCTTGGCGGCTACGATCAGCCCGCTCGTATCCTTGTCGATCCGGTGGACGATCCCGGGGCGCGCGACGCCGCCGATCCCGGATAGCTGCCCCGCGCAATGGTGGAGCAGTGCGTTGACCATCGTCCCGTCGAGATTGCCCGCGGCAGGATGGACGACCATGCCCGCGGGCTTGTCGACGACGATCAGATGCTCGTCCTCGTACGCGATGACCAGATCCATGTCCTGCGCGACATTATGCGCGGGCAGGGCGGCGGGCAGGCGCACCTCGATCGTCGCAGGCGCCGCGGCTTTCGCCGACGGATCCCACAGGATCGCACCCTTCGCATCGACGACACGGCCGCCCTTGATCAGGCTCTTCAGCCGTTCGCGCGAAAGATTGGGGAGCGCCTCGGCGAGCGCCCGGTCGAGCCGCAGCCCGGCCGCGCTGTCCTGAAGCGTCACGGTCAGTATTTCGTCGTCCCCCAACATTGACGGGGATATGGGTCCGAGGCGCCGATTTTCAAGGGCCGGGGTGCCACACCAGCCTCACATTCCGTCGTCCCGGCCTTCGCCGGATGACGGTAAATGGAAAAGGAACCAGCTTGCCCTTTCACCCATGCCTGCCGTAGGAGCAGCGCACGCCGGAAACATCCGGCCACTGCGCTGGGGAGCCTGTTTATCCATGTCCGACGATCGCGTCGATTTCGCCTCGATGCTGGCCTCGCGCCTGTGTCACGATCTTCTGAGCCCCGTCGGCGCCTTCGCCAACGGCCTCGAACTGCTCGCCGACGAGAAAGACCCCGCGATGCGCGAGCGCTGCGTCGAATTGCTCGAACAGAGCGCGCGCACCTCGGCGAACAAGCTCAAATTCTTTCGCCTTGCGTTCGGTTCGGCGGGCGGCTTCGGCGAGCTCGTTCCGGCCGATGAGGCCAAGTCGGCGATCCAGGGGATCATCGGCGACCGCGCGATCGAACTCAACTGGATGATCGGCAGCGATCCGCTGCCCAAGCCCGCGGTCAAGATCATACTCAACCTGTCGCTGCTGCTCGTCGACGCGCTCGTCCGCGGCGGTCGGCTCGATGTCGGCTGCGAAAAGCAGGGGGAGGGCATCGAGATCGCCTTGCATGTCGAGGCCGAGCGCATCTTCCTCGATACCGACGTCGAGCGCATATTGGCCGAGGGCGAAGGCGCGAGCCCGATGACCTCGCGCACCGCGCCCGCAGTGCTCGTGCAGGCGGTGGCGCGGCAGAGCGACGGCACCGTCATGCTGGCACGCGAAACGCCGACGTCGCTGCTGGTCGGCGCCGTCCTTCGCGGCCGCGGGTAAAGCCGTTTTTAACCATTGTCCGCCATGGTGGCGCCTCGGATTTTGGGGCGCACCGGTACGGCGATGGACGATCTGCTGAACGACTTTTTGGCCGAAACGGCGGAAATCCTCGCCGAAGCGGGCGGGGCGATTGTCGCGTGGGAAGCCGATCCGGCCGATCGCGCGCAGCTCGATGCGATTTTCCGCCTCGTCCACACGATCAAGGGCAGCTCGGGTTTCCTCGCGCTCCCGCGTGTCACAGCGCTGTCGCACGCGGCCGAGGATGCGCTCGATCAGGTGCGTCGCGGTAGCCGCGTCGCGAATGCGGCGCTGGTCACCGGCGTACTCGGCGTTCTCGATCGCCTGAATCAATTGTGCGCTGAGCTCGGGCAGGATGGCGTCGAGCCGGCCGGCGACGACCGCGACGTCATCGGGGCTTTGTCGGAACAGGATGTGCCCGAAGACATCCCCGTCGAAGTTGCCGGCGTGCCGCTGCGCCGCGACGACGACCTCGGCGGCGATCTGCAAAACTGGCGCTCGATCCGCGTGCCGCTGCCCCTGCTCGACAGCGTGATGACGGGCGTCACCGACATCGTCCTCGCGCGCAACGAATTTGCCCGGATGCTTCGCGATTCGGGTGCCGACCTGTCGCTGATTGCCTCGTTCGACCGCCTCTCCGATTCGATTGCCGGCATGCGCCAGTCGGTCAGCCAGATGCGCATGCAGCGCATCGACAAGCTGTTCGCGCCGCTGCCGCGCATCGTGCGCGATCTTGCGCAGGAGATGGGCAAGAAAATCGCCTTCCAGACGAGCGGGGGCGAGGTCGAACTCGACCGCGAGATGATGGAGAATATCCGCGATCCGCTGATCCACATCGTCCGCAACGCGATCGATCATGGCGTCGAGCCGCTCGAGGATCGCGTCGCGGCGGGCAAGGATATCACCGCGACCATCGCGGTCTCGGCGCGCCAGTCGGGCAATCAGATCGAAATCGAAATCCGCGACGACGGTCGCGGGCTTTCGCCCGATGCGCTTGTCGCCAAGGCGATCACATCGCGGCTCGTGACCGCGACCGAGGCGCGCGCGTTGGGCCCGAAGGAAAAGCTCGAGCTGATTTTTCGCCCCGGCTTTTCGACCGCGGCGAAGATCACGTCGATTTCGGGCCGCGGCGTTGGCATGGATATCGTCAAGGCGAATGTGGAAAAGATCGGCGGCGTCGTCGAACTGCGCAACGAGGAGGGGCGGGGGCTGACGATCCTGCTCCGCGTGCCGATGACGCTGACGATCATCTCGGGCCTGATGGTCCGCGCCGCGGGGCAATATTTCGCCATTCCGCGCGGCGCGGTGCGCGAAATCCTGCTCGAAAGCGGCGATACCGTCCGCATCGACCAGCTCGGCGGCGGCGAACTCGCCACCGTTCGCGGAGAGCAATTCCCGCTGCTCCGGCTCGAAAATGTGCTGGGTCGCGAACGCGACGCGGCCGACGACAGCGACGACCGCGCGCTCGTCATCGTGCGTCCGGGGCAGGGGCAAAGCTATGCGCTGAGCGTCGCTGCGATCCACGACCATGAGGAGCTGGTGATCAAGCCCGCGGCGCCGATGATCATGGCGACGGGTCTCTACGCGGGGACGACGCTGCCCGACAACGGCCGACCGGTGCTGCTGCTCGACGTGCAGGGCCTGCTCGCGGCTGCTGCGATCGACGCGAACGAGGCGGGCCGCAGCCACGATCGATCGGTGGAGGCCGAGGCCGAGGCGACCGCCGCGCGCAACGCGGCGCAGCTGCTGCTCTTTCGCGATACCGACGCGCGGGTCCGCGGCGTCCGGCTGTCGGTCATCGAGCGCGTCGAGGAAGTTCCCGCGTCCGCGCTGTTCGAAAGCGCGGGGCGTGTGCAGGCGCAGGTCGGCGACGATATCTTCCCCGTCCACGCCGCGGCGACGCCCGGCGGCGAAACCGATGTGAAGCTTCTCCGCCTGTATGACGGCCAGACCGTGCTCTGCTACCCGATCGTCGAGGTGATCGACATCGTCCGCATGCCCGATGCCGTAAAGCCGTCGGCCGCCCCCGGGCTGATCGCCGGCGTCGTCCTCGTCGGCGGCGAGCCGGTCGAACTGATCGACCCCTTCTGGCTGATGGAGCAATATGCGGCCCGGGCTGCGCGTCTGGCGTCGCAGCAGCCGCTCTGCCGCCTTGCCGACGATCACGATGGCTGGGGCGACAATTTTCTCGCGCCGATCCTCCGCAATGCCGGCTACCGGGTGATTTCGGAGGGAGATGCGTCCGATGAGGCGCCCGATGTCCTTTTGTGCATCGATGAGGGTGTGGCCTGCGCCGACGCCGCCGTCCCCGTGATCCGCCTGCGCACGTCGGTCGTGGCGGCGGGTCCCGGGGACGATACCGTCTATCGCTACGATCGGCAGGCGCTGCTCGACGCGATGCGTCGCAGCGTGGGGGAAGCGGGCCAATGATGGAAAAGCTCTATCTCGTCGCGCGTATCGCCGACACGCGCATCGCGCTGCGCAGCCGCGCGATCAACTCGGTCGTCACCGTGGGCACGCCGGTCGAAGTGCCCGCCGCGCCGCCGCACGTCGCGGGGCTCTTTGCGCTGCGCAGCCGCGTCTTCACCCTCATCGACCCGCATGTCGTCATCGGGCTTCCCGCGGTGCCCGTCGCGCCCGGCCAGCGCGTGATCCTCGTCGAGGTCGCCGAACATGGTTATGCGCTGCTCGCCGACGAGATCGAGGACGTCTGTTTCATCGAGGCGCCCGAAACGCGCGTTGCCGGAAAGCTGCTGCCCGGCTGGGCGCGCGTCGCCGATGCGATGATCGAACATGAGGGCGCCTCGCTGCTCGTCGTCGATCCGTCCAATTTTATCACGCTGCCGGGCTTAAATGCTGCATGAATTCGACCGTTTATTAACGGGCTGCACACCCCTTCACGGTAAACACGCCAAATCCCGGGGGTCGGAGTTAATCGAATGTCGAAATCTTGTCTGGTGGTCGATGACAGCAAAGTCATTCGCAAGGTCGCGCGCCATATCCTTGAAAGCATGTCCTTTGCCGTCGAAGAGGCGGCCGACGGGCAGGAGGCGCTGACCTTCTGCCGCGCCAATCGCCCCGATGTCATCCTGCTCGACTGGAATATGCCGGTGATGAGCGGGAT